>NZ_JBHVGB010000010.1:0-65693 GCF_042801335.1 Nocardioides sp. NPDC057577
GGTCGGCGTTGTTGCCACATGTGTCCCACCGGGCCCCACGGGAGTGACGCTTCGGCCGACCTGCGTGACGCTTCGGCGTCAGCGGGACGACATCCCCATCCGCTCGAGCGCGACCGACTCCAGGAGCTGGACGAGGTTGTAGAGCACCAGCGTGACCACGGTGATGATGGCGACGGCGGCCCACAGGTCGTCGAAGCGGGCGGCGGCGGGGAACTTCTGGATGTTTCCGCCGATGCCCTTGCCGGTCGAGAGCCACTCGGCCAGCAGCGCACCGGTCACGGCGCCGGGCACCGAGACCCGGGCAGCGGCGAAGATCGACGGGAGGGCGCCGGGCAGCGACACCTTCCGGATCGCGGTGAGCCGCGATCCGCCGTAGACGGCGACCAGGTCGAGCGACTGCGGCGAGGCCTGGGAGAGCCCGAACAGGATCGCGGCCAGCGCGGGGAAGAGCACCACGATGATCCCGAGCACCACGACCGAGGCGGTCGAGGCGCGGCCGGTGATCAGCATGACCACCGGCGCGATCGCGACCAGCGGGATCGAGCGAAGCAGCAGCGCCAGCGGCATGACGCCGGCCTCGACCGTACGCGACAGGTTGAACAGCACGGCCGCCACGATCGCGATAGCCATCCCGGCGAGGAAGCCGAGCGCGGCGTCCCTCAGGGTCACCCACGTCAGTGGGAACAGCTCGGCCCGGTGCGAGGCCGCGTCCGGCCCCGTGAAGAGGTGGTCGAGCACGTCCAACGGGCCCTTGGCGACGAAGTCCGAGACGCTCGAGAACGACACGAACCCCTGCCAGAGCACGACCACGATCGCGAGCGCGGCGACGGTGTGCAGCACCGGTCCCAGGAACGCCCGTGACAAAGACCCGGCCCTCATCCGGCCCTCCCGGCGACCCACGGCGTCACCAGACGCGAGACCAGCCCCAGGAGCAGATAGCCGGCCAGGGCGACCAGGGCACAGACCAGGAAGACGGCCCAGAGCCGCTCCGGATCGGGCTTGCCCTGCAGCACGATCAGCGTGCGCCCGACGCCGCGGTCGGTGGAGCCCAGATACTCCCCGAGGACGGCACCGAGGATCGCGGTCGGCACCGCGATCTGGAGCGCGTTGAGGATCGCCGGAACGGCCGCGATCAGGCGTACCTTCACCAGCTGCGTCCACACCGATCCGCCGTAGACCCGCACCACGTCGAGCGAGGCGCGGTCGGCCGACTTGAACCCGAGCACGGCCCCGACGACGGTCGTGAAGAAGACCATCAGCGCGGCCAGGAACACGGAGGTCTTCGACGGGTCCCCAGGCTGCTCGGCGCCGCCGAGGACCACGATCGAGATGCCGCCCACGGCGACCACGGGCAGGCAGTACGTCGTCACCGCGATCTGCATGATCACCGGCTCCAGCCAGGGCACCAGCAGCACCAGCGAGGCCAGCAGCAGGGCGATCAGGTTGCCCCACAGGAAGCCGATCGAGGCCTCCATCAGGGTTTCGCGGAGCACGCCGTCCCAGAACGCCGACGGACCTGCGGCGGCCATCTCCGACAGGACGGTCCACGGCGGCGGCACCGGCGTGAACCCGGTCCCGGCATCCGGCGGGAACCCGAACACCGCCACGACCGCCCACAGCACGAACAGGATGACCACACCGATCAGACCGGCGAGCCAGCCCGGCATCCGTATCAAGACTCCGCCTCGGCACGCCCGTCGTCACCGAAGAGCAGCTCGGAGGCCCGGTCGGCGAGCGCGTGGAACTCCGGGGTACGCATCATCTCGGGCGTACGCGGCCGAGGAAGGTCGACCTCGATGATCTCCTTGATCCGGCCGGGTCGCGGCGACATCACCGCGACCCGGTCGGAGAGGAAGATCGCCTCGTTCACACCATGGGTGACCAGCAGGGTGGTCGCCGGCTTCTCGGTCCAGATCCGCAGCAGCTCCAGGTTGAGGTTCTGCCGGGTCATGTCGTCCAGCGCGCCGAACGGCTCGTCGAGCAGGAGCACCGACGGCTTCAGCGCCAGGGCCCGGGCGATCGAGACCCGCTGCCGCATCCCGCCGGAGAGCTGCGCGGGGCGCGCCTTCTCGAAGCCCTCCAGCCCCACGAGCTTGATCAGCTCGTGGATGTAGTCCATGTCCGGGCGCCTCCCGGCGACCTCGAAGACGAGCTTGATGTTGCCGACCACCGAGCGCCACGGCAGCAGCGCGTGGTCCTGGAACGCGATCCCCAGCTCGGAGTCACGCCGCAGGTCGGCGGGAGCCTTGCCGTCGACGTACGCCTCTCCGCTCGTCGGCGTCTCCAGGCCAGCGAGGATCCGCAGGATCGTCGACTTGCCGCAGCCGGAGGGCCCCAGCAGGGCCAGGAACGAGCCCTGGTCGGTGTGGAGCTCGGTGTCCTCGAGCGCGGTGACGGCCTTCGACCCGGAGCCGAAGACCTTGCCGATTCCGGAGATGTGGATGCCGGTGCCGCCACCGGTCTCTGCCGCCGGAGCACCGGCATCCATGAGCTTGTTCTCGGCCATGACTACTTCAGGTAGTCCTTCAGCTCGGGGTTCTCCTCGTAGATCTCGTCGATGATCGAGGTGTCGAACAAGTCCTCGGCCGAGACCTCCCAGCCGGCGGCGGCGAGCGAGTCGACGGTCTGCTGCTGGAGCTCCGCGGAGATGGTGAAGAGGCCGTTCTTCTCGGTCTCCGGCGTCGAGATCAGCTTCTGCGACTCCTCGAGACCACGCTTGGTCTTGACCGGGTCGAGCTCGCCGAAGCTGGCCTCGAGACCGTCGGAGTCGCTGGCCGCCTGGTTGTAGTGGGTCGTGACGACCTTGACGACCTCGTCGGTGGGGTTCTTGAAGGTCTCGGTCCAGCCCTTGATCTCGGCGGTCAGCAGCGCCTTGAGGAGGTCGCGGTTCTCGGCGAGGTACTGGTCGGTGACGGTGTAGGTCTCGGCGACGTACGGCACGCCGTTCTCGGCGTAGGGCAGGTTGGTGACCTCGTGGCCGGCGAGCTCGACGGTGATCGACTCGTTGGTCAGGTAGGCCATGAAGCCGTCGACCTGGCCCTTCATCAGCGGCGTCGGGTCGAACTCGACCGGGACGACGGTGATGTCGTCCTTCTTCTCCTCCAGGCCGTTGGCCGCGAGGATCGCCTTGAAGACGTTGACGTTGGAGTCCTGGACGCCGATCTTCTTGCCCTTGAGGTCGGCCGGCGTCGCGATGTTGCCGCCGTCCGCGAGCGAGAGGATCGTGAACGGGTTCTTCTGGAAGGTGGCGCCGATGATCTTCAGCGGCGCCTCCTGCTCGGCGATCGCGGAGCCGACCGAGGCGGCGTCGTTGATCGCGACCTGGACCTTGCCGGAGAGCAGCTTGGCGACGCCGGTGTCGGGGCCGGAGATGCCGTTGACAGCGTCGAAGCCGGCCTCCTCGTAGTAGCCCTTGTCCTCGGCGTAGAACTCGCCGGCGAACTCTTCGTTCTTGATCCAGGAGTACTGCATCGAGATGGTGCCGAAGCCCTCCTCGCTGCTGCCTTCTTCGGAGTCGGAGCCGCAGGCGGCCAGGGTGGTGGCGGCGACCACGGACAGCAGGGCCGCGGCGGCCCGGCGTTGAACTGACGTACGTCGCGAGGTCCGAGAGGCGGGGGTAGACATCGAAACGAGTTCCCTTCGAGGAGTGTCACGCATAGGTTTCGGGGACCGTAGCGAGCGGAGGTTTCAGGGGCTGGCACCGGCGTTTCGGCGTTGTAACGACCCTTTCAAGACGAAACTCTCGAAACAGGGCGCTCGCCCCGAGACACGGCGTCCGCTGGACAAGAATGCCGTGGCTGTTGTCTAGTTACTCCGCGCGCATCGCCGCGTCTCATGTGCCGTGCGACACACCGGATCCGCCGTTATCGGTTCGTGACCGCACCGAGACCGTTCGGTGACCGACCGGGTCAGGTCGTGCGGCGCAGCAGCGGCGGGTGCAGGTGCTCGGCGGAGCCACGGCGGAAGAGCTGAGCCGGCCGGCCGCCGTCCCGTGTCGTCGTCGTGCCCGTGGGCTCGAGGAAGGCCTCGGTCTTGGTGACCTTGCGATGGAAGTTGCGGGGGTCCAGGCGCTCGCCCCAGACGATCTCGTAGACCCGGCGCAGCTCGGCGACGGTGAACTCCTCGGCGCAGAACGCCGCGCCCAGCGGCGAGTACTCCAGCTTGGAGCGGGCGCGCTCGACGCCGTCACGCAGGATCGCGGCATGGTCGAAGGCGAGGCCGCCGCCGGCCAGGAGCGAGTCGACCGGCCACCACTGCGCGTCCGCCGCGTCCGATCCCGCCGCGGGCACCGGCAGGTCGGGCGCGAGCGCGAGATAGGCGACGGTCACGACCCGCGTCCGCGGGTCCCGCCCCGGAGAGCCGTACGTCGCCAGCTGCTCGACATGCACGCTGCCCGGCCGGATCCCGGTCTCCTCGGCGAGCTCGCGCGCCGCCGCCTCCTCGAGGCCCTCGTCGTCGAGGACGAACCCGCCCGGAAGCGCCCAGGCGCCTCGATAGGGCTCGATGCCGCGGCGTACGACCAGGGCGCAGAGCGCGTCGTCACGAACGGTGAGCACGACGAGGTCGACGCTGACCGCGAACTTGGGGCACTCCACGTGGCAGACCCTAGAGGATCCGCCGCTAGATGATGGCGCGGTGCACCCGGGCGTGCCAGGCACCCACGGCGGTGGCGAGCCCGATGAGGACACCGGCGAGCAGCAGGCCGCCGCCGGTGTGCCACAGCAGCATCCCGGCACCGGCGAAGGCACCGAGCAGGATCAGCAGGACGGCGATCGCCCGGCGCGCGGTGCCGCCGCCACGGAAGGACGCCTTGCCGGAGCCGATCGGCGAGTCGGCCGCGAGGCCCGTGATCGTGCTGGTGACGACGACGGTGGTCACGTCCTTGACCGCGATGTGGCGAGCGGCCGCCGCCTGGGTGCCCATCGCGACCGCGGCCAGGGTGGTGGTCGTGACCATCACCGCGCTCGAGGGCTCGTCCCCGGTGACGAAGAGCAGCGCGGCCAACGCCAGCATGACCACTGCGACCAGGGAGAACAGCACGGTCGTGCGCCCGCTCCAGGCCTGCTTGTCGGCCTTCAGCACCCGCCCGCCGAGCGCGGCGCCGGCCATGAACCCGACCAGCGCCAGGGCCGGCCCGAGGACCGGCAGGTCGGTGTCGCCGACCAGCGCCATGCCGAGGATGACCACGTTGCCGGTCATGTTGCCGGTGAACACCTTGTCCAGACCGAGGTAGCCGACGGCGTCGTTGATGCCGGTGGTGAAGGTGAGCACCAGCATGAGCCACAGGTGCATGCGGTCGGCGGGGATGGTCTTCAGCAGCGAGTTCACCCGGCGCATTGTGCCGGACCCCCGATCACCCCTCGGCGATCGCTCCCGCGGCCACGGCGAGATCGGCCACACCGGCAGCGAGCTCGTCGGGCCGGTCGGTGGCCAGGTCCAGGTGGAAGCCGAACAGCGAGGAGTCGACGAGCGTGACGATCCGACCGGAACGCTCGCGCGGGGCGCCACAGGCGGTGACGTAGTCGCGCAGCGCGGCGTACCACAGCTCGTTGGTCTCCCGGACGACCGAGCGATAGGGCTCCATCCCGATCAACCCGGTCGCGGCCGCTTGCAGGTAGACCTGCAGGCAGCCGTGCAGCGGCTCGGTGCGGTAGGCCCGCCACAGTGCCTCCACCCCGGCGCGTACGTCCTCGGCCGGCTCGAGCGCCGCGACCGCCGCGACGGAGAGCTCGTTGGTGCGCGCCACCACCGCGGCGACGAGCTCGTCGCGACCGCCGAAGTGGTAGATCAGCATCCGGTCGCTGGTGCCGATCGCGGCCGCCAGCGGACGCAGGGTCAGCCCGATCAACCCGTGCTCGAGCACATGGTCGACCACCTGCCCGAGGAGCTCCTCCTTGCGGTCCATGAAAAGCATTATGCCCAACATGTAGCGACTGCTACATTTAGCGGTGATGTAGCAGTCGCTACACGCTCCCCAGGAGGACCCGGAAGATGTACGCCGCCATTCTGCTCGTCGCCGCGATCGCGATCGAGGTCGTCAGCACCGCGCTGCTCCCCCGCACCGAGGGCTTCCGCAACGTTCCCTGGTCGGTCGC
Source organism: Nocardioides sp. NPDC057577 (assembly GCF_042801335.1). NCBI lineage: Bacteria > Bacillati > Actinomycetota > Actinomycetes > Propionibacteriales > Nocardioidaceae > Nocardioides > Nocardioides sp. NPDC057577. The sequence goes on from NZ_JBHVGB010000010.1 coordinate 6,096, forward strand.
GGTCGTGGCAGGCTACGGCGTCTCGATCTGGCTGCTGTCCGTGGTCGTGGAGCGGATGCCGGTCTCGGTGGCGTACGCCATCTGGTCGGGCCTCGGCACGGCACTGGTCGCGGGCATCGGCGTGATGTTCCTCGGTGAGCACCTCAGCGCCGCCAAGGCCGGCTTCCTGGCGATGATCGTCGTCGGCGTGGTCGGGCTGAACCTCTCCGGCGCCCACTGACCACGCCGACGCGGCGTCAGATCGCTGCGGCCGCAGCCCGGCCGGCCGTACGTCCCGAGAACAGGCACCCACCGAGGAAGGTGCCCTCGAGCGCGTTGTAGCCCATCATCCCGCCGCCGCCGAAGCCGGAGACCTCACCGGCCGCGTAGAGCCCGGGCAGCGGGGTGCCGGCCGAGGTCAGGCAGCGTCCGGACAGGTCGGTCTCGAGCCCACCGAGGGTCTTGCGGGAGAGGATGTGGAGCTTGACGGCGATCAGCGGGCCGGCCTCGGGGTCGAGGATCCGGTGGGGCTTGGCGGTGCGCTGCAGCTTGTCCCCGCGGTAGTGGCGGGCGGCGTACAGCGCAGTGACCTGGGCGTCCTTGGTGAAGTTGTTGGCGATCTCGCGGTCGCGCGCCTCGATGAGACGGCGCAGCTCGCTCTCGTTGATCTGCGGTCCGGTCGGGTCCTTATCGGCGAGGCCGTTCATGCCGTGGACCAGCGCGGTGAGGTTCTCGGCGACCACGAAGTCCTCACCGTGCTCCATGAAGCTCTTCACCGGGCCGGGGCCCTTGCGTGCCCGCTCGGCGAGCAGCTTGATGTCCTTGCCGGTCAGGTCGGGGTTCTGCTCCGAGCCGGAGAGCGCGAACTCCTTCTTGATGATCTTCTCGGTCAGCACGAACCAGGAGTAGTCGTAGCCGGTCTGCCGCAGGTGCTTGAGCGTGCCGAGGGTGTCGAACCCGGGGAAGAACGGCGCCGGGAGGCGCTTGCCGGTCGCGTCCAGCCACAGGCTAGAGGGGCCGGGGAGGATCCGGATGCCGTGGTTGGCCCAGATCGAGTCCCAGTTGCGGATGCCCTCGACGTAGTGCCACATCCGGTCGTCGTTGATGATCTTGGCGCCGGTGTTCGCGGTGATCTCGAGCATCCGGCCGTCCACGTGTGCAGGCACGCCGGAGACCATCGACTTCGGCGGGGTGCCGAGCCGCTCCGGCCAGTGCTTGCGGACCAGGTCGTGGTCACCGCCGATGCCGCCGGAGGTGACGATCACCGCCTGGCCGCGGAGCTCGAAGTCCTCCACCTCGGTGCGCGAGGAGGCATGGCCCCGCTCGATGTCGCTGGGCTCGAGCAGCTTGCCGCTCACCCCGACGGCCGCCCCGTCCTCGATCAGGATCTGGTCCACCCGGTGCCGGAAGGCGAAGGTGATCCGGCCGCTGTCGGCGTGGGCGCGCACCCGCCGCTCGAACGGCTCGACCACGCCCGGCCCGGTCCCCCAGGTGATGTGGAAGCGCGGCACCGAGTTGCCGTGGCCGTCGGCGCGGCCGTCGCCACGCTCGGCCCAGCCGACGACCGGGAAGATCCGGTGGCCCATCTGATGCAGCCAGGACCGCTTCTCGCCGGCGGCGAAGTCCAGGTACGCCTCGGCCCACCGCCGCGGCCACAGGTCCTCGTCACGGTCGAACTGGGCGGATCCCATCCAGTCCTGGAGCGCCAGCTCGGGTGAGTCCTTGATCCCCATCCGGCGCTGCTCGGGACTGTCGACGAGGAAGAGCCCGCCGAGGCTCCAGAACGCCTGGCCGCCCAGCGACTGCTCGGGTTCCTGGTCGACCAGGAGAACGCTCTTACCCGCGTCCGCGACCTCGGCCGCTGCTGCCAGGCCGGCAAGGCCGGCTCCCACCACGATCACGTCGGCGTGCCGTTGAATCTCCGCAGTCATGTCGGCAGATCCTGCCACCATCACTACCCGCGAGTACATGGAACCTGTCGCCCGACCGTTCCGCCAGGTGGACAGTTGTCGGACTCGCGCCCCGAAGCGACCGCCGATCGGTGTCCGAGCGGATAGATTTTTTGATCGTGATCGACCCCAAGGTGATGGCCAAGAGGCAGCAGAAATGGGTCCAGCGCGGCATCGACCGCACCGAGACCTGGCTGGGCCGCAGTGGCAGCAGACTCGGTCCGCTGATCCCGCACATCGCCACCGCCGGGGTGCTCACCGGGGACGAGGACCACGGCTGGGTCCCGCAGGGCCTGGCATACTCCCCCGAGACCGAGCTGCTCCTGCAGGGTTACTACGGCGACAAGCTCGGCTCCGCGCTCGCCCTGGTCGACAGGCCCTCGGGTGAGCTCATCAACGCCGTCTACCTGGGCGGGCCGAAGGGCAGCGTCAGCGGCCCGGTCAATGCCGGCGGCGTCGCGGTCATCGGCGACGAGGTCTACGTGTGCCGCGAGGGCAACCCGCCCCGGCTCTACCGTTACTCACTGACCCAGATCGTCCACGCCGAACCGATCTCGACGGTCTCGACCGTCTCCCCGCTGGTCGCACTCGCCGCCGGTTCCTACCTCGCCGCCGCGAAGGACCTGCTCTACGTGGGGTCGCACGCGAACAACCGCCTCTACAAGTACATCCGCAAGGACGACACCTGGCAGATCAAGACCCCGATCGGCGTACGCACCCCCGTCGGCACCCAGGGCGTCGTGGTCCGCGAGGAGGAGTACGTCTTCAGCGTCAACCGCGGCCCGACCCGGCGCAGCCAGCTGGTCGTGCAGGACCGGGTCACGATCCGGCCGCGTGCTGTGCAGTCGCTCCCCAACCTGGCCGAGGGCGTCGCCGAGGTCGGCGATGAGTTCTTCGTGACCTACCAGTCGGGCGCCAGGCCCTACTCCCGCGGCTCCACCCGAGGCCAGACCTGGCCCTCGGCGCACATGACCCGCACTCCCCTGGACAAGCTGGGCCTGGAGCCGCGGAAGTCGGCAGAATCCCTCTGATCTCTGGTGATCAGGCGGGCCAGTCGGTGATGTCGGCGTACTCCTCGCCGTGCCGCTTCAGCCACCCCGCGACGTACGGGCAATGCGGGATGATCCGCTTCCCCTTCGCCTTCACATCGGCCAGCGCGAACGCCACCAGCTTCGAGGCGAGCCCCTGCCCGTTGTAGGCCTCCTTGACCTCGGTGTGGAGGAAGTCCACATGCTCGTCGTCGGGCAGCCGGTAGGTCGCCAGCCCCGCGACGGTCTCCCCGTCGCGGATCTCGTAGCGACGCCTGGCCGGGTTCTCTACGTACTCGATCTCGCTCACGCGCCCATTCTCACCCACCCGAGGCTGCGGTCGCCGGCCAGGGAGACCTCGACAAGCTCGAGCACCAGAAGCATCAGGCAACGAAGATGCAGAAGATGTGCCCCGCAGGATCCGCATAAGCCCGCAGAGGCTCCTCGGGATCGTCAGAACGATCGAACCGGAGCGAAGCCCCCAACCCGAGCACACGAGCATGCTCGGCATCGAGCTCGGCTACAGACCCGACGACGGTGTCGAGATGCATGTGCTTGACCGCCCCAGGCGCAGGCCAGCCAGAGGGGTCCATCTCGGACGAGTCGACCAGGTTGAACGCGAGCGCCCGACGCCCGTCGGGCCAGGTGAGCACGAGCCAGTCGTCGTCACCCGGCTCCTCGTCGCCCGGACGGTAGACGAGGCCGAGGAACTGGCGGTAGAACTCGGCGAGGCCGCGTACGTCGGTGGTGTCGAGGACGGTGTGGAGGAGCTCAGCCACGCGGAGCACTCCTGGGTGAGCCGAGCCAGCGCGGAGTGGCAGCCCGATAGGAGTCGTACGCCTCCCCGAAGCTCCACGACAGGGCGTGCTCCTCCGCGGGGATCTGGGTGCGGTCGATGACGGCGACGAAAGCGGCGACGGGGACGAGCGGAAGCCAGCCACCGCGGAGGACGGCGTGGGCGGCGAGGAGGCCGGCCATGCCGACGTACATCGGGTTCCGGGTGTAGCGGAACGGCCCGTCGGTGACGACCGCGGTCGCACCCTCGGGCTCGAGCGGGTTGAACGTGGTGTCCTTGTGCTTGAACGCCCGGGCGGCACCACCGGCGACATAGACCGAGCCGGCCGCGAGGAGACCGGCCGCGACGGACCGAACGACGGTCGGACGGCGGCTCGGAGCGAGCAGATGCTGGGCGGCCAGGCCCGCGGCGACGTAGACGGGCGGCGGCACCTTCGGCATGCCCTCCACCGTAGCCCTGCGCCGCGGAACCGGCCCCCTCTTTTCTTGGGTAAGGGCCGATCAGTGGAGCAGCGCGCGCACCAGACGCTCGGCGACGTCCGGAGCGGGCTCGGAGCGCTCGAGGGAGTGGAGCACGAATCCACCGACCAGGGCGCGTACGAACTCCGTGACCGGCAGGTCGGCGGGCAGCTGGCCGGCGTCGACGGCTGCCTCGATACGGGTGGAGACGGTGGCGGTGATGCCGAGCGCGTCGTTGAGGCGGGTGCCGATGTCGGGGTTCTCGCAGGCGGCCGCGACGAGCGAGCGGACGAGGCCGTCGTTGCCGGGCTGGGCGACGAGGTCGATGAGGCTCTGCATCCAGGCGATCAGGTCGGCACGGATGTCCCCGGTGTCCGGTACGACCGGGTGGTCCGGCAGCAGCAGGTCCTCGATCAGAGCGTCGGCGACGACCGCGCTCTTCGAGGACCACCAGCGGTAGATCGTCTGCTTGGAGACGCCTGCTTCGGCCGCGATGCCCTCGATGGTGAGGTGGTCGTAGCCCTGGGTGGCGAAGAGCCGCCCGGTCGCGTCGAGGATCGCCATGCGAGCCTCTTCACTGCGTACGGCACCCCGACGGCGCACTCCTGCGGACGCTGACATGAACGGCATCCTAAGAGCCCGTGGCATCTCCTGGCCACGGCACAGGTGTGACACATCACTCGCTCAGCAACCCTTGTCCGTTCGCGCACAGGTGATTAACTGGACGCACCGTTGCGAATTACCGGAGGGATGCCGCCATGGCGGAGCTGTTGTACCGATTGGGCAAGTCGGCCGCGCGCCGCGCCTGGCTTGTGATCCTCGCCTGGGTGCTGGCGCTGTCCGGCGCCGCCGGGGCGTACGTCGCCTGGTCAGGCGAGCTCACCACCAGCTTCGACATCCCGGGGCTGCCCTCGTCCGAGGTGGTCGACGAGCTCCAGGAGGGGCTGCCCGACCTGGCCGGCGGCTCCGGCACGATCGCCTTCCAGACCGAGGACGGCACCCCGCTCAGCGCAACCCAGAAGCGGGAGATCCGGGCGCTGATCACCAGCGCCGAGGACCTCCCCGACGTCGCCGCGGTCACCGACCCGTTCCAGACCGAGGCCCAGCGCACGGCGCAGGCCGAGAAGGTCACCGAGGGCCAGGCCCGACTCGAGGCCGGCCGGACCCAGCTCGACAGCGCTCAGGCCAAGCTCGACAAGGCGCAGGCCGACATCGACAAGGCCCGCACCCAGCTGCAGAGCGCCGGGATGCCGACCACCCAGATCGACGCCCAGCAGGCCGCCCTCGACAAGCAGCAGGCCAAGCTCGACGACAGCGCCGCCGACCTCGAGGCCAACACCGCCAAGGCCGAGAACGGCGCCGAGCTGCTCGAGCTCGCAGACGGGATCCGAATGGTCTCGGCGGACGGCTCGGCCGCCCTGGTCAACGTCGCCTACTCGGTCGGCCGTCTGGAGATGTCCGAGGAGACCAAGAAGGCCACCGTCGATCACTTCACCGACAGCCCGATCGACGGGGTCGAGATCGGCGTCTCCTCCGACATCTCCCAGGAGACCCCCAACCCGGTGGGCCCGGGTGAGATCGTCGGCGTCGGCGTCGCCGCGATCGTCCTCCTGGTCATGCTCGGCACGATCATCGGCGCCGGCGTCCCGCTGATCACCGCGCTGACCGGAGTGGGCATCGGTGCGCTCGGCGCGCTCTCCCTCTCCGGGGTCGTGCAGATGGCCTCGATGACCCCGATCCTGGGTCTGATGCTCGGCCTGGCCGTCGGCATCGACTACTCGCTCTTCATCCTCAACCGGCACCGCAAGCAGCTGCTCCACGGCTCGGACGTCAACGAGTCGATCGCGCTCGCCAACGGCACCGCCGGCACGGCGGTCGTCTTCGCCGGCTCGACCGTGATCGTCGCGCTGGTGGCCCTCAACATGACCGGGATCCCGTTCCTCGGCCTGATGGGCTCGGTCGGAGCGGCCTGCGTCGCGATCGCGGTCCTGGTCGCGATCACCCTGACCCCGGCGATCCTCGGCCTTGTCGGTGGCCGCATCGTCTCCAAGCGCGCCCGGAAGAAGGTCGCCAAGCAGGACGCCGCCGAGGCCCACGCCAAGCCGATGCCGACCTGGCGCGCGCTGGTCACCGTCGTCGCCTCCGTGGTCGCCCTGCTCGCCCTGGCGGTCCCCGCCCTCGACATGCGCCTCGGCCTCCCCGACGGCGGCTCCGAGCCCGAGGGCTCCCTGGCCAAGACCGCCTACACGATCACCGAGGACAGCTTCGGTGCCGGCGCCAACGGCCCGCTGCTGGTCGCCGCCGAGCTGCCCGAGGGCCTCAACGAGGCCGGCATCCAGGGGGCCCAGCTGACGGTCGCCAAGGCACTGGCGGACCTCGATGACGTACGCGCAGTGGCTCCGGCCGCCGTCTCCGAGGACGGTCGCACGGCTGCCTTCCAGGTCGTGCCCGAGGAGGGCCCGAACAGCGTGTCGACCAACGAGCTGGTCAACGCGATCCGGGACATGCCGGCGGTCAACGGCGACATCACGCTCGGCGTCGCCGGCGCCACCGCGGTCGCGATCGACGTGTCGCAGGGGCTCAACGACGTACTCATCCCCTACCTCGCCGTCGTGGTCGGCCTCTCGCTGCTGATCCTGATCCTGGTCTTCCGCTCGATCCTGGTCCCGCTCATCGCGACCGGTGGCTTCGTGCTCTCGCTGCTGGCGACGTACGGCGTCGTGGTCGCGGTCTTCCAGAAGGGCATCGGCGCCGAGTGGATCGGCATCGACAGCACCGGGCCCATCCTGAGCTTCCTGCCGATCCTGCTGGTCGGGATCCTCTTCGGCCTGGCGATGGACTACCAGCTGTTCCTGGCCTCCGGCATGCGGGAGGCGTACGTCCACGGGGCTCCCGCGCGTCTCGCCGTCGCCCAGGGCTTCCGTGCCGGGCGTTCGGTGGTCATCGCGGCCGGCCTGATCATGGTCTCCGTCTTCGGCGGGTTCGTCTTCGCCGAGTCGGTGATGATCCGCTCGATGGGCTTCGGGCTCGCGCTCGGCGTGCTGCTGGACGCGTTCATCGTCCGGATGCTGCTGATGCCGGCGCTGATGCACCTGCTCGGCCGCTCCGCGTGGTGGCTGCCGAAGTGGCTCGACCGCATCCTGCCGAACGTGGACGTCGAGGGCGCAGGGCTCGAGCGCGCCCACGGCCCCGCCGCCGACGGAGCCACGGTCAAGCGCGAGAAGATCTCGGTCTGAGGAGGTTGTGAAGCTGAGAGTGACCTATAGACCACTCTCAGCTTCACAACTCCGGACCGTCGGTGACGGCCGGTAGGGTCACTCGCGTGAATGAGACGAACCGAGCGAGGTCGAGCGGCGAGCTTGCTCGTCCGCTCGTGCCGAGCGAGGGAGTGACCGCGCGAAGCGCGGAGGTGACCCCGGAGCTGGATGTCTTGCGCCGCGTCTTCGGCTACGACGAGTTCCGTGGCGAGCAGGCGGAGATCATCGGGCACGTCGCCGGAGGTGGCGATGCGCTGGTGCTGATGCCGACCGGTGGCGGCAAGTCGCTGTGCTACCAGATCCCGTCCCTGGTGAGAGCCGGGACCGGGGTGGTCGTCTCGCCGCTGATCGCGCTGATGCAGGACCAGGTCGACGCGCTCTCCGCGCTCGGCGTGCGCGCCGGCTTCCTCAACTCCACCCAGATGCCCCACGAGCGGCAGCAGGTGGAGAAGGCGCTGCTCGCCGGTGAGCTCGACATGCTCTACCTGGCCCCGGAGCGGCTGCGGGTGCCCGAGACCGGCCGGCTGCTCGACCAGGCCAAGATCTCGCTCTTCGCGATCGACGAGGCCCACTGCGTGTCCCAGTGGGGTCACGACTTCCGGCCCGACTACCTGCAGCTCTCCCACCTGCACGAGCGCTGGCCGGAGGTGCCGCGGATCGCGCTGACCGCGACCGCCACCGCCGAGACCCGGCGCGAGATCGCCTCCCGGCTCGACCTCGAGGACGCCCGCCACTTCGTGGCCTCCTTCGACCGACCCAACATCCAGTACCGGATCGCCCCGAAGGACAAGCCGGCAAAGCAGCTCCTCGACCTGATCCGCACCGAGCACCCCGGCGAGGCCGGCATCGTCTACTGCCTCTCGCGCAACTCGGTCGAGCGCACTGCCGCGACCCTGGTCGGCGCCGGGATCCCCGCGCTCCCCTACCACGCGGGTCTCGACGCCAGGACCCGCGCGCAGAACCAGTCGCGTTTCCTGCGCGAGGACGGCATCGTCATGGTCGCCACGATCGCCTTCGGGATGGGGATCGACAAGCCGGACGTACGCTTCGTGGCCCATCTCGATCTGCCCAAGTCGGTCGAGGGTTACTACCAGGAGACCGGGCGGGCCGGACGTGACGGTCAGCCGTCGACCGCGTGGCTGGCCTACGGCCTGGCCGATGTCGTCCAGCAGCGGCAGATGATCGAGACCTCCGAGGGCGACCGGGCCCACAAGCACCGGCTCGGCCAGCACCTCAACGCGATGCTGGCCCTGTGCGAGACCGTCGACTGCCGGCGGGTGCAGCTGCTGCGCTACTTCGGCCAGGCCGCCGAGCCGTGCGGCAACTGCGACACCTGCCTGGCCACACCGGAGTCCTGGGACGGCACCGTTCCCGCCCAGAAGGTGCTCTCCACCGTCATCCGGCTCGACCGCGAGCGCAACGGGCAGCGCTTCGGAGCCGGGCAGATCGTCGACATCCTGCGGGGCAAGGAGACCGAGAAGGTCCGCCAGTTCCGCCACCACGAGCTGTCGGTCTTCGGGATCGGCACCGACATCGCCGAGAGCGACTGGCACTCCGTCATCCGGCAGCTGCTGGCCCGCGAGATGCTCGCCGTCGACACCCGCTACGGTGTCTTCTCGGTCGCCGAGGCCGCCGGCCCCGTGCTGCGCTCGGAGCAGCAGCTGATGCTGCGCAAGGAGCCGCCGCGACAGGCTCGCCGCAGCGGCTCCGGGGAGCGGAAGCCGAAGGTGGCCGCGGCCGATCTCTCGCCGGAGGCGGCCGAGATCTTCGAGCGGCTGCGGGCGTGGCGCGGCGAGGTCGCCAAGGAGCAGGGCGTGCCTGCCTACGTCGTCTTCCACGACGCCACGCTCCGCGAGATCGCCACCCGGTTGCCGGCCACCCGCGACGAGCTCGGGACGATCAGCGGGATCGGCGAGGCGAAGCTGGAGAAGTACGCCGACGGAGTGCTCGCCGCCCTCCAGGTGTGATGCCCAGGCAACGAGGTTCCCGGCCCGCACCCCGGTAGGCTGCGCCGCGATGAGCTCCGAGGTCTGGTACGTCAGCTATGGATCGAACATGTGCCGCGACCGTCTCGGCGCCTATCTCCTCGGTGGCCGGCCCGGCGGCGCGCGACGGTCGTACGTCGGGGCCCGCACGCCGGCCATGCCGGTCGAAGACGTCGCCGTCGACCTCCCCGGGAGGCTCTACTTCGCGGGTGAGTCGGCGACATGGACCGGTGGCGTGGCGTTCTACGACCACGACGCGGCCGGGTCGTGGACTGCTGCCCGGGCCTTCCGGATGACCGCCGAGCAGTTCGCCGATGTCGCCGCCCAGGAGATGAACCGGCTGCCCACCCCGGGCGACCCGATCGAGAAGGTCGTCATCGACGGGCTCGAGGAGGGCCGTCACGAGGCGGGACCGGGGCACTACGAGACCCTGATCGAGGTCGGTCGCCGCGACGGCCTCCCGATGCTCACCTTCACCGCGCCGCACGGCTTCGACGCGGTCCCGCACACCCGGCCGTCGGCCGCGTACGTCTCGATGCTCGTTCGCGGGCTCCACGAGGCGCGCGGCTGGGATCGCCGGCAGGCCGATGCGTACGTCAGGGAGCGCTGCTGAGCGCTTCGTGCAGCAGGCTCACGGCCTTGGGCCCGACGCCGTGGAGCCTCAGCAGAGCATCCAGGTCGTCCGGCAGGTCCGACAGCGTGCGATAGCCCGCAGCGAGCAGTGCCCCGGTTGCGGGCCGTCCGATCTTCACGCCATCGAAGACCGGCCCCGCGTCGTTCGTCGTCGACATGACGGACAGGCTACGGCCCGGGCACCATGCGGCTGCGTACGTCCGACTAGCCTGCCCGCATGAAGATCGGACAGGCGGACGAGCGCGCGCTTCTCGAAGGAATGGTCGACATCCAGCGGGACGAGATCACCGGCCTCCTCGAGGACCTCGACGACGAAGAGGCCCGACGGAGGCTGGTCCCGTCGCTGACCACACCCCTGGCGCTGGTCAAGCACGCGACGTTCGTGGAGAAGGTGTGGTTCCACGCCCGTGTCGCCGGTGTGCCGCGCAAGGAGATCGGGCTGCCCGACACCGTCGAGGAGAGCTTCCTGCCGGACCCCGAGGACACGGTCGAGTCGGTCCGTGCGGCCCACCGTGCGGCCTGCGAGCGTTCCCGCGAGGTGGCCGCCGGACATGAGCTCGACGAGCAGTTCGACTGGCACGGGAATCCGGTGACCCTGCGGTTCGTCTACGCGCACATGATCCAGGAGCTCGCCCGCCATGCCGGGCACGGCGACATCCTCGTCGAGCAGATCAAGGCTTCCCGCGTCAGCTAGGGCGCGTCGGACTCAACCGGGTTGCCTGGTGGGCACGCGGCGGGCGAAGAACAGAGCGAGGAGAGAGATCAGCGCGAGCACCGACAGGGCAGCCCGCAGTCCGTCGAGGCGGGAGGCAGTGTTCTCCTCGATGATCGCCGCCGAGGCACTCTCGGGCACGCCGGCGTCGGCCAAGGCTTCCGCCAGGGCGTCGTCAGGAACGAACGGGATTCCCCCGGCGAGCTCGACCGCAGCCGCCGTGGAGAGACTGTCGGGTACGTCAGGGTTGTCCTGGATCCCGGTGAGGAACGACGAGGTCAGGGCAGAGATCAGCACGGCGCCCGCCAGAGCCGTGCCGATCGACGCGCCCAGGTTGGTGACCGTGTTCTGCAACCCGCCGACCTCCGAGCTCTGCTCGTCCGGGACCGCTGAGACGGTGACGCTGCCCAGCTGCGAGGCCAGCGCGCCCACGCCGAGTCCGGCCAGCAGCATCGGCCACGTGACGACTTCGGGCCCCACGCCCGCCTCGAGCGAGACCAGCAGGGAGACGTTGCCGGCGAAGAGGGCGGCGAACCCGACCCTGACCACCCTGCGGGGCGAGGCATCCGGAAAGAGCTTCGGGATACCGACTGCGGCGAGCAGCAGGGTGAGGGACAGCGGAAGGATGCGCACCCCGGTCTCGACCGCCGACAGCCCGAGGGCCACCGACAGGAACAGCGGCACCGAGAAGAACAGGCCGGCCTGCAGGAGGTACTGGAAGAAGAAGGACGTCAGGCCGCCACGGAGCACTCTGTTGTCGAGGATCGCCGGGTCGATCAACGCCGGCACCCCCTCCTGTTGACGCCGTCGCTCCCACCCCAGGAACAACCGGAGCACGAGTCCACCGGCGATCACGAGCCAGACGACAGGTGAGACGCCGAGCCACGACGGCGCCCCCTCCTTCGGGATCAAGAAGCCCCAGGTCCCCGCGCGCAGGATCCCGAACACGACCAGGCCGAGCCCGAGCGCCGACATCACGGTGCCCACCAGATCGAGGCGTGCGCTCGGGTCCGCCGGCGAGTCCGTCATCCTCCTGGTCAGGAGCAGGATGGCCAACACGATCAGGACTTCTCCGGCGAACACCAGCCGCCAGGAGGCGTACGTGGTGAGCAGTCCGCCGATCAGCGGTCCTGCCGCCACCGCGATCGCGCCGGCCGCCGCCACCAGCCCATAGGCGCGCGGTCGTTCGGCCCGAGCGAAGTTCGTGGCCACCAGCGAGACGATCGCCGGCATGATCAGTGCGGCCCCGACACCCTCGAGGAACGACCATCCGATGATGAGCACGGTCAGGTTGGGGGCCAGCGCAGTCGTCGACGAGCCGACACCGTAGATGACGCAGCCGATCGCGAAGGCCCGCTTGGTGCTCAACAGCTGGCCTACTTTTCCGCCCGTGATCATGAGGCTGGCCATCACCAGCGTGTACAGGGTGATGGCCGTCTGGATCCCGGTGACTGTCGTGTCGAGATCCTCGGCCACCGTCGCGATGGAGACGTTCATGACCGAGCTGTCCAGGGTCATCAGGAACTGCGCCGAGGCGAGGGTGAACAAGACGGCTCCCGATCCGGCGCCCACCGTGGTTCGCGTCACCTCGCTCATGACAGCCATTCGAGACGACCCGAGCGCCGTCCGGATCATCCATGGCGCATGAACCTCGTCTCGCCTGCCAGAAATGGTTCGTACGTCTGGCCGCCCGTGCCGGAGAATCTGAATCGTGCCGTCCCTGAGCCAGTTCGCCGCCTTCGCGCTCGCGTCCGTCATCTTCATCCTGATCCCCGGACCGAGCGTGCTCTTCGCCCTCGGCCGGGCCCTGACCGCGGGCCGCCGCGAGGCGATCCTCGCCGTCGGCGGCAACGCGCTGGGCCAGTTCGGCCAGGTCCTGGCGGTCGCCGTCGGGCTCGGCGCGCTGGTGGCGGCCTCGGCGACCGCCTTCACCGTCGTGAAGCTGATCGGCGCTGCGTACGTCGTCTATCTGGGCATCCAGGCGATCCGCCACCGTGCCGACGCGCGCGCCGCCCTCGACGGCGAGGACGTCGCGCGGACGACCGCATGGGGCGCGATCCGCACCGGGATGATCGTCGGCGCGACCAACCCGAAGACGATCGTCTTCCACCTGGCCTTCCTGCCCCAGTTCATCGACACCTCCGCCCCGGCGGTGCCCCAGATCCTCCTGCTCGGTGCGATCTTCTCGGCGATGGCCTTCGCCTGCGACTCGGGCTGGGTCCTGGCCGCCAGCCGCGCCAAGGCCTGGTTCGCCCGCAAGCCCAAGCGTCTCGACGGCCTCGGCGCGGGCGGTGGCGTCATCATGATCGGCCTCGGCGCGACCATGGCCACCGTCTCCCACGGCGCCTGAGGAATTCCGAGGACAGGAGCGCCGCCGTCGCAGAGACTGGGACCCATGCGGACTCCATGGAGAATCTCGGGCTTCATCGCGGCTGCGATCGCCTCGCTCGTCATCGCCTCGGGCACGTCGGTGGCCCCTGCCCAGGCCGAGGAGGAGGCGCGTCCGGACCCGCTCCTGGCGTTCAACCACGCCTGGGCGATGGTCGACCGGGAGACGGCTGACGCGATCGAGCACTCCGAGTATCTGGGCGAGTTCGCCGACCGCCGGATCAACACCGGCAACGACGGGAGCTCGACCTGGACCGGTCGCTACCTGCTCGGCAAGGAGACCTACCTGGAGTTCTTCGGGCCGGGCGATGCGCCCGACGCGGTCGCCGGGGACACCGGGCTCGCGGTCTCTGCCGACAACGACGGCGACCTGGCCATCGCCACCGACAACCTGCACAAGCTCGGCGTCGACCCGGTCGAGTTCACCCAGGTGACCGACCTCGGCGACGGCAACCCGATCCCCTGGTTCGACGTCACCTACACGACGGCCACCTACGACACCTTCTTCTCCTGGGCGATGGAGTATCGCGACGAGTTCCTCGGCGACCCGCGGCTCACCTTCCCGCCGCCCGCCTACGAGGGCGACGTCAGCCGCGACCGCTACAACCGCGACCGCTACCTCGACCACCAGATGCGCGATGTCATCGGCATCCAGATCGCCACGACCGCGGCGGACATCGACAAGATGGTGCCGCTGTGGCGTGCCGCCGGGATCACGATCCGCACCCTGAAGGACGGCGGCGTCCTCGCCTTCGACGGCATGACCACGATCCGCCTGCTCCCGGTCCCGGCCGAGAAGGCAGGCGTACGCCACGTCATCCTCGCCCTCAACGAGGCGGCCGAGGAGCCGCACACCGAGACGATCGGCAACTCGACGCTGCACGTCGGCCCGGGGGCGTACGCGCTGTGGACCTTCGACCCGATCGAGGCCGGTGCGACGGCCCGTTCCAAGGGTCCCGGCAAGCCGCTCCACCCCGCCTTCGGCGGCTGAGCCCCGGTCACCGGAACGTCGCGGCGGGGGTAGGTTGCCCGCCGCGACGGCAGACCCTAATCCGATACCGCCGCACGAAGTCGATCGATGAAGGCGTGTTCGGGCGGCGAGGTCCGCGCCCTCCTGCCGAAGAGGCCGCCGCGCTTTGTGGTGACCTCCGCGATCTGGCTCGCGAGTCCCACCAGCCAGGCGGCGTACTCATCGACGTCTGCCCTCGCGGCTCGATTCCGGAGCAGGGCGATCGAGGTCACCACCGCCTCGACCGCTCGGGCGGCTTCCCGCTCCGGGTCCGGGTAGAGAAGGTCGGTAACAGACTCGTGCTCTTCGGGCTCTTCCGGTCGATCCTGCATCGCGAGCGCGACGGCCCTGATCAACTCGTTCTCGTCCTGGCGAGCTGCCCTGAAAACCGTGGCGATCCGGGCGCTCGTTCTGTGCATCGTGAGGATGCCCGGCCTCCCGTCGGCGACGGTCACGGCGGTGATCACTGCACCTGGCGTGTCCGTGAGCTGGGTGATCTCGTCGGAGCTGAAGCCGGAGAGGATCGACATGATTCCTTGCTCTCTGGATGGTCGGATCGGGGTTACACCGACGTGGTCCTGGCTCTCCCCTGGGCAGCCAGACTATCCGCCGAGCGCCGGATGGAGATGCTTGGTCCCGATGGCGATCCGGGCCTGCTCCGCGGCGGCCCGGAGCGCGAGCTCGACCGGTTCCGTACGCAGCCGCGCGGCCAGGAAGCCCGCCATGAAGGCGTCGCCGGCACCGTTCGTGTCGACGACGGTGGCCGGCACCGCGGCAACCTCGTGTCTCGTGCCGTCGGCCTCGAGCGCGATGGCTCCCTTCGCACCGAGCGTGCACACCGCGAGTCGGGGACCACGCTCGAGGCACGAGGCCATCAGCTTCCAGGGGTCGTCGGTGCCGTCGTCGTTCATGAACACGCCCTCGGCGGCGCGTAGGAACGGCTCGTGGAACGCCGTGGCGCCGTCGTAATCGTGCAGGTCCATCCACAGCGGCGTCCCGCGCTCCGGCAGGGCCTCGAGCACCAGCCCGCCGAGCTCACTCAGGTCGACGACCGCGAGGTCCGCCGCGGCGACCGCGCGCACCGCCGCCTCGATCGCCTCGACCGACGGGGTCGAGGGCGTCGAGACGTACAACGAGACCCGGCCTCCCCCGTCCGCCATGAGGTTGACGTGCCGCTCGGTCCGCTCGCTGGCGATCGCCCCGACGACGACACCCACCCCGGCCAGCCGGTCCCGCAGCCGCGCACCGTCCTCGTCCTCACCGACCGGGGCCCACAGGCGTACGTCGACACCTAGTCCGGCAAGGTGCAGCGCCTTGCCCGCGGAGGTGCCACCGACCGTGTGCCACGACCGGCGCGCGAACTGCATGTGCGGCACCGGCTCGGGGAGATGGTCGAGCTCGATCAGGTGGTTCCAAGACGCAGGGCCGCACACCACGACCCGAGGAGTAGAAGGCATGCGCCTATTCAGCACCATCGGCCCGAGGTCGCGCAGGCGGTTGACGACGAGTTGGCAGCCGACTTGTTACTGATGGTAACGTTACGGATAGTAACTTATTCGTCCAGGAGGAGCACTGTGGATCGCGCGACGCGCGTACCCGCGACGCAGCGGCGGGAGATGCTGGTGACCGCAGGCGTGGAGATCGCCCGCGCCGAGGGTGGGCGAGCCGTGACGCTGGCCCGGGTGGCCGAGGCCTGTGGGGTCTCCAAGCCGATCGCCTACCGGCTCTTCGACTCGCTCGCCGACCTGCTGACCCAGATGGAGCGGCAGGTCGTGGCCGGCTACGAGACGGTCGTGGACGCTGCGCTCGACGACGCCCTGAGGTCAGGGGCATCGCGGGCCGAGCTCCTGGAGGTGCTGGCACGGACGTATGTGAGCCACAGCCTCGGCGCGGGTGCCGTCTACGACACCGTCTCCTCCGCCCGTGCCGCGACCGAGGAGGTCGAGGAGCACTTCTTCGAGGTGCCCGAGTCGTTCGCCCGGTTCTGCCGCGACAACCTCGGACTACCCGCCGGCGACGAGACCGCGGTGCTGGCCATGTTCCAGGGAGCGGCCGACAACCTCGTCCTCGCGATCCAGGCAGGCGCCGTCGAGCAGGCGGCTGCCGTGGATCATCTGGTCGCGCTCTTCGCGCCGCTCATGTCGAGCGCACCCAGGAGGCGCTCGTGAACCCGCTGGCCGCGATCGGCGGCATCGTCGGGTTCGGCGTGGCCGGGCTGGACCCGTTCGGCGCGCTCGTCGTCGTACCCGCCCTGGCCGGCGGCGCCCGGCGCCGCGTCGTCCTGCTGTTCTTCGGCACCTCCTGGCTCACCACGGTGCTGACCGGGATCATGCTCGGCGAGTCGGTGCAGCATGTCGTCGCCTGGCTGCGCAACCTGCTCGGCGTCCCCGACCCGGTGCGCCTGGCAGTGCAGCTGGCCACCGCCACCGGTCTCGGCCTGTGGGCTGCCCGTCGCTGGACGCACCGCAACGACACGAAGCCGGAGAGGACGAAGAGGTCCATGCTGGCCGGCCCGACCGGGATGAGCCTGATGGGCATCTTCTGGGGCGTGAGCGCCCTGACCGACCCCAGCTTCTACGGAGTCGCGACGATCGGCGCGAGCATGCCGAGCATCCTGGCCGTCGCCGCCGTCTTCACCGGATGGTTCCTGATCAGCCAGGCCCCGCTGTGCCTGGTCGTGCTCGCCCTCGCCGCCGGCAAGGACTCCCGCCCGGTCCAGCGCGCGGTCTCGCTCGCCCGCAGGACCGCCAGGCCGGCGTCGTACGTCATGACCGGCCTCCTGGCCGCCACGTCGCTGTTCCTGCTCCTCAATAGCCTGACGCTTCCCGTCACGGGTGCATTCCGGCCGTTCTGATCGCCGTTGCTCCGGAGAACACGCCCGGATGCTCAGGTCGAGGAGCGGTCGAGCCCGGCGATCAGCACCAACGCGGCGAACCCGTCCTCGGTGCCCGGCCACTGGGCCCGAACCGCGTCGATCCCGGCTCGACGGACGACGCCGCGCAGGACGGCGGCGACGATGATCGCGTCGTCAGCGTAGCCCAGCACCGGGATGAAGTCGGGCACCAGGTCGATCGGCAGCGCGAGATAGACCATCAAGAGCCCGAGCCTGATCCGTACGCCGCGAGGCATCGACCGGTCGGCCGCGAGCCTGCGCAGCAGCCGCACCACGTCGGGCAGGATCCGCAGCGCCTCACGCAGCAGGTCGCCGCGCGGGCGGACGACGATCAGCGCGACGACGAGGCAGAGCCAGGTGAGCAGCAGCGCCGCGGCGACCCCGATCGCGAGGTCCCACCAGAACGAGCCCGTCATCTCCACCACTTCCCTGCCGCACCCGGTCGCGCCGCCCCACAATTCCAGCACGGCGGGGCTGCGGAAGCCGCCGCCGTCTCCCTGTTCGAGCAGTAGGCTCGACGAACCGACGTCGACGTCGGAGCCCAGGGAGGCACCCATGCCACTCACCAGAGTCCACAATCTCTCGATCTCGCTCGACGGCTTCGCGACCGGGGAGCCGCAGTCGGCCGAGGCGCCGTTCGGGCATGCCGGCGAGCGCCTGCACGAGTGGATGTTCGCCACCCGCTACTGGGACGCCTCCGGGGCCGCGGGCGCGGACGACGCCTTCGCTCAGCGACACAGCCAGGGCATCGGCGCCGAGATCATGGGCGCGAACAAGTTCGGGCCGCCGGGATGGCAGGACGACCCCGAGTGGAAGGGCTGGTGGGGTCCCAACCCACCGTTCCACTCGCCGACCTTCGTCCTCACCCATCGGCCGCGCCCACCGCTGGAGATGGAGGGCGGCACCACCTTCCACTTCCTGGACGCACCTCCGGCCGAGGCGCTGGAGGTCGCGCTGGAGGCGGCCGACGGCCAGGACGTACGCATCGGCGGCGGCGCCACCGTGGTGCGGGACTTCGTCGCCGCCGGGCTCGTCGACCTGATGCACCTGGTCCAGGTCCCGATCGTCCTCGGCCGTGGCGTACGCATCTGGGACGGCCTCGAGGGCACCGAGACCGACTACGACATCGAGGCCGTCTCGACACCCAGCGGCGTCACCCACCTGACCTTCATCCGCAAGCCGGCCGACTCCTGACGCGGGCGAACGGTCCGTCGAGGGCGGCCCATTGCAGGAGCATGACGGTCTTGCCGTCGATGATCCGGCCGTCCCGGGTCATCGCGAGCGCCTCGGCGAAGTCGAGCTCGAGCACCTCGATGTCCTCACCTTCCTCCACGACCCCTCCGCCGTCTCCGGTGCGGCTCGCCGGCGAATAGGCCGCCGCGAAGAAGTGCAGCCGCTCGGTCACCGACCCGGGACTCATGTACGCATCGAAGACGTGGTCGACGTCGGTGAGGCTGAGGCCGAGCTCCTCGGCACTCTCCCGGCGGATCGCGGTCACCGGGTCATCGGCATCCAGCAGCCCCGCGGCCGCCTCGATGAGGAGCCCGTCAGGATGGTCGTTGACATAGACCGGATACCTGAACTGCCTGGTCAGCAGCACCGTGCCGCGCTCGGGGTCGTAGGGAAGGAGCACGGCGCCGTTGCCGCGGTCGTACGTCTCCCGCTGCTGCCGCTCCCAGCACCCGTCCCGTCGGCGATAGTCGAGCGTGGTCCGCCTGAGCACGTGCCACCCCTGCGAGGTCAGCTCGACGTCTCGGACCACGACGTCGGGGTTGCGGGTCAGGTCCCGCCCGGCTCGGTCGAGACCGGTACGGCCGCGATGGTCGGGGACGTCGACACCAGGGCGCCGGCTCATCCGCGCTGCCCCTCGACCGCGGGGATCTCCCCGATGTCGTGGTAGACCGGAAGCCCACGGCGCTCGGCGATCGCGACGTCCTGATCGGCGCCGGTCGAGTTCCCCGGGAGACGCAAGACCGCGTCGCAACGCTCGAGGAGCCGGGCCGCGGCCGGGTAGAGCACCTGCTCGGCGAGAGGGTCGCTGGGCCCGGCACCGGCGGAGTTCAACACGGGCAGCGCGACCCACTCCCCGATCATCGGAATGTGCCCTGCGGCGAAGATCGGCCAGGCGGCTGACTCGAGCCGGGCGAGATTGGCCGCCATCGCCTGAGGATCACCGTCGGTGCCGGAGCGGTAGGGACCGGCAATGAGGATGAGCATGGGCTTCGTTGTCGTCATGGCGGCAGCGTACATGCAATACTGTGCAAGAACAGAAAGGAACGTGCATGCTTGTTGGACAGCGTCGCGCTCATCTCCTCAGCGTCTTGGACGAAACAGGCAGGATCGTGGCCAAGGACGTCGCCGCGGACCTGGGCATCTCCGAGGACAGCATCCGTCGTGATCTGCGCGATCTTGCCGCGGAAGGACTGTGTCAACGCGTCTACGGCGGCGCGCTCCCCGTCTCTCCGGCGGTCGTCGACTACGCCACGCGTCACGCCGTCGAGCCCGACGCGAAGCGGGCGGTCGCCGCCACCGCGGCCGGCCTCGTACGCCCCGGCAGCACCCTCATCCTCGACGGCGGCACCACCGCGCTCGCGGTCGCACAGGCGCTCCCCGCGGACCTGGAGTGCACCGTCATCACCAACAGCCCGACCGTCGCCTCGGCCCTCCTGCAGCACCCGAGCGCCGACCTGTTCCTCCTCGGCGGCCGGGTCTTCAAGCACTCCGCCGTCACCAGTGGGGCCGCGGCCGTGGAGGCCGCCCAGAACGTCTCCGCCGACCTCTGCCTCATCGGTGTCACTGGCGTCCACCCCGAGGCCGGCCTGACCACCGGAGACGTCGAGGACGCCGCCATGAAGCGCGCCCTCGCCTCCCGGGCAGCCGAGACGTACGTGCTCGCCTCCTCGGAGAAGATCGGCGCCGCCTCGCCCTACCGGGTGCTCCCCTGGGGTCAGATCACCGGGATCATCACCGACGCCAACCCGACCGATGACATGATCAAGCAGCTCTCAGCACTCGAGGTCGAGATCCTCCACGCCGGCGGCGCATTCTAGGAACCGTCCGACATCCCGCCTCGATCGAAGTCGGAGGAACCGGAGGTGCGAGTGGCGCGGATCGACCATCGCTGCCTCATACCGCTTCACCTGCGGACCATAGGAGTCCCATGCCCAACGGATCGCCGAGTCGCTCGGGCTCCAGAGCCGAAGACCACCCCACCCCTCGCGGTTTCCGTTCCAGAGCTCCTCGCGCCTCATCGCTCTCCGCAACGTACGCAGAGTGACCTGCACCATCACACGCCACCGCGGTGGGTTCACCCACACGACGAGCTCCGCCGGCTCCCACACCAGGGTGCCGACCTTGCTCTGATAGTTCCCGTCGATGACCCAGGCATCACCGCGGGTCGCCTCGCGGACCCTGTCCACGAACACGTCCGGTTCTTCCTCGACCCACCCCGGCCGCCAGTGGATCGCGTCGAGCTCGATGTACGGGACGCCCAGGATGTCCGCCAGTCTCCTGGCAACCGTCGACTTGCCCGACCCTGAGGACCCGACCACCGACACCCGCCGGACCGGGATGGGCCCCTCAACCATTCATCGTCTTCTCCATGAGCACACGACGGTATCCGCGCTCGACCAGGTAACCAATCTCCTCATACCCCAACCGCATGTAGAGTCGCCGATTCTCGGTCATCGCCTCAAGCGTGAAGAGCTCGACGAACACCGCTCCCCGGGCCATCGCACGAGTCTCCACATGGGCGATGAGCGCCCGGCCGATCCCCCGCCGCGAGATTCTCCAACAGCACGCCGTCGTCCCCGGGGTTCCTCGTGACCGCATATCCGGCGACCTCGTCATCGACCATCGCCACCCAGACCTCAGCGGACTTGATCGCCTCCTCGCGTACGCCGCTCGCGCGATCTGCCTCAGCCGCGGGGCATCCGCCGGTGTCGCTGACCTGATGCTCACTGGAGTCGGCTCGATCAGGATGGGGCGCATCGGGAAACCGTACGTCCCGGAGGGCACTCGCACCCTTGGCTCGTCTTGGGTCCGCGGAGGTCTATGTGCGCCTGATGAAGCGAACATCGCCGTTGGGGAGGCGTTCGTGGAGGTAGGCGGTGTCGTGGGCGCGGTGGTGGTGATGGCTGCAGAGGAGGGCGGCATTGTCCAGATCGGTGGCGCCGTCTTGGGTCCAGGCGATCCAGTGGTGGGCCTCTGCCCAGGTGCCGGGGATGTCGCAGCCCTCGGCCTCGCAGGTCGCTGACCGGAGCAGGAGGGCGCGGCGTTGGGCGGCGGTGAAGAACCGTTCCTTGCGGCCGAGGTCGAGGACCTCAGAGTCACTGCCGAGGACGGCAGGGAGGATGTTCGCGGTGCAGGCCAGACGGCGGGCCTCGGCTGCCGTGATCGGGGCGCCACCGAGGACCTGGGCGACCCCGGCCTGTTTGCGGAGCTGGTCGATGTCGATGGTGACGATCACCGTGGTGGCGTCCCCGCCATGGATCGGGAGCCGGGCCGGGTCGAGGGTCTCGAGCAGCTGGCAGAACGCACGACCCAGGCGGTGGTCGTAGGGCAGGTACTCGCCGGTCTCGGTGCGGGTGCCGTCATCGCGTCGGGGTGAGGCGAAGGCTTCGAGGTTGGTGGCCAGCCGGTCGGCGGCCGCATCCGGGAGGACCGCGGAGATCCGAGTGGTGCCGTCCCCGAGGCGGCGCATGGCCAGCCGGGTCTTCTTGCGGGCGTGGGCCTCCTCGGCGGCGAGGCGTTTGGCTTCTTCGGCCTCAGCGATCTCGGGGGCGATCAGGTCGAGGATCCGGCGCCCGAGGCGGCGTAGCCGGGTGGGGTCGAACTCGGTGGCGTAGGCGACCAGCGCTTCTTCGGCCTTCGTCTTGATCTCGGGGTCGAGGTCTCTGGGGAGGTCGTCGAGAGCGGCGACGATCACCTGTGCCTGGGCCGGGTTGCAGTCGCCACGGCGCATCGCTTCGGCGACCAGCGTGTAGGAACGGTCCAGTGCCTCGGCGAGGCGGAGGTCGGCACGCAGGGTCTCGGGGCGCTGGTGGGTGTGGTGATGCAACCACGCGGCGACATCACGGGCAGCCGAGTCGGCGGCCACATCATCAGCCACAGCGAGCACCCGGAGCTCGAGCTCGGCCAACTGGGCCTTGGCCCGGGCGATCTCGAGGAGTGTGGCGGCCTTCTGGTCGGTGGCCATGAACGCCGGGTTCGCCCCAGCAACCTGCTCGAGGGAGGCGGTGATCGCGACCACGGCCCCCAGCACGGGGTGTTGTGGCTGTTGCAGCGTGGTCATCACGGTCACCTCCCGACGTACGAACTCAAAGGTTTCTGCCTATGCAGATCCATCTTGGTTCGCTGGTCTCGGAGGCCCGGCAGTACGGGCTATTACTTACCCTCGCAGCTCAGCGTGCACGCCCCTGGTTCCCCTGGATTACCCCACACCCGTTGTGTCTCGGATGAATGGGGCACGCCTCTTTCGAGGTGGTCGGCCATCACGTTTACGCCTGCGCCGAGCCTACCACACGAAGCAAACAATCGAACCCAATCAGGGACAGATATCCCAAGCCAAAGCCGAACCACTGCTGGAAGCCCGCAAGACAGGTAAATGGCACCCAGCCCAGGCACCCGGGCTTGTAAATCTCCCAACCCAAGCCACGTATTGGCCCCACCCACGCTGGAACCCAAGCACAAATGCCCGACCCGTCAGATAGCCTGCGAGCATGGCTGAGCCGCTGGACGCCGGGCCGTTCTACCACGGCACAAAGGCCGATCTTCGCGAAGGAGATCTACTCACCGCCGGGTTCCGCTCCAACTACAAACCCGATGTCGTGATGAACCACATCTATTTCACCGCCCTTCCCGACGGCGCAGGCCTAGCCGCCGAGATCGCCCCCGGCGACGGAGAGCCACGGGTCTATCTCGTCGAGCCGACCGGCGAGTTCGAGAACGACCCCAACGTCACGGACAAGAAGTTCCCCGGCAACCCGACCCGCTCCTACCGCAGCGGGGCACCGCTTCGGATCGTCTCCGAGGTCCACGACTGGACCCGGCTGACCCCCGAAGCCTTGCAGATGTGGCGGGACCGACTGGCTGCGATCCGGACCGACGACCGCTCCGAGATCATCAACTAGTCAGTCTCCCGGTCAGTGCAGGGCGGCGTCGACCGCGGTCCTACGCCAGGCATGGAAGGCGATCGTGAGCCCGGCCCGCGTGGGAGCGCAGGTGAACGGCCCGGCCTCGGCGACGAGGTCCGGAGCGAAGGGAACCAGTCGGACGAGTTGAAGAGACCCGCCGTCGACCGCGGCCCGGACGGTGAGCGCGTCGCCGGATCGGCTGACCCGCAAGAGGACCCTGCGGTCGCGCCAGTCGGGCACCGGCGCCAGCGACCAGTCCGACCTGCCGTCGGTGACGACGGCACCGAGCTGCGGACGACCGTCGGCGTACTCGACACCGGCCTTGACCCAGTGTGTCTCGCTGACGCGTACGAAGATCCCGGCCTGGTCGAACTGCTGCGAGAAGGCGGCCGTGAACTCGACCTCGACCGCGGTGTCCTGCTCGAAGGGAGCCAGCAGAGCGTGCTCGCTGTCGTGGACGAACCCGTAGGAGGTCGTACGCCACGCGTCGCTCCCCTCGGCAGCGGTGACGAGGAGGTCGGAGCCGCGCTCGACAGCGGTGACGGGCGGATGGGTCCAGCGCCCGCTCCCCCAGCGGATCAATGCCGCTCCTCGAGCCCCACGGCCTCGCGCAGGATGCGCACCGAGTCGGCCAGCTCCTCGTCGTCGCGGGCCCTGGACTCCATGAGGTCGGAGAGGGCCGAGGCGATGACGTTGAGCTTCTCGTGGGAGGCCTCCTCCGAGCGTCGCCCGGCGTTCTGGAGCAGCACCAGCAACAGCAGCGAGAGGACCGAGGAGCCTGTGTGGATGGCCAGCTCCCACTTGGTGCTCGAGGACCAGAGCGGGAAGCTCACCGCCCACAGCAGCAGGACGACCACGATCACGTAGAAGAAGGGAGCACGGCTGACCACCGAGGTGACCCTCTCCACGAAGTGTTCGAACCCGTTCCGTCCGCCGCCGCGCTGACGAGACTTCCTGGCCTTGTTCTCAACGGTCATGCGGACACGGTAGTCCTCGCCGCCGCCGCTCAGGCCGCGATCACCGAGACCACCAGGACGTACGCCGCCGTGCCGGCGAAGATGCTCAACGTCATGCTGCCGCGCCATAGGTGCAGGCCGATGGTGATCGCGAGAGCGAGGACGGCCGGACCGGCTGACGTCAACGCGACCGGGTCGGTCTCGCGGAGGGTGTAGGCGGCAAGGATGACCATCACCCCGACGGGCATCCGGTCGCCGATGTAGGCCAGCAGCGCACTGTGCCGCAGCGGGGCGAGCATCGCGAACGGAGCCGCGCGCAGGGTCCAGGTGACGGCCGCGGAGACGAGGACGGCAGACAGGACGTACCAATGATCAGCCACGGTTGCTCCTTCGGACGGCGAGGACGTACGAACAGACCAGCGCCGCACAGAACATGCCCATCGCGATCAGCAGCATGTTGTCCCGCGAGATCAGCGCTGCGACGATCGCGCAGCCCAGCGCGAGAGCCGAGACCGGCACCGACCGACGGACCTTGTACGCCTCGAGCCCCAGCACCACGAACAGTGCGGTGACGGCGAAGTCGAGGCCCACGACCTGCGGCGGGATCAGCGAGCCCAGGCCGGCGCCGACGGCCACGCAGAGCACCCACGCCAGATGGAAGAACGCCTGGATGCCGACGATCCTCGTCCGCGACCATCCGGCCGCCTCCGGCGTCGCGGTGAGCGCGTACGCCTCGTCGGTCAGGGCGAAGGTGCTGTAGGCCCTCCACCCTCGGCCGCGCACCCGGTGCATCGGGAACGAGATGGCGTAGAAGACGTGCCGGAAGTTGACCAGCAGCGTGCTGACCGCGATCTGCGCCAACGGAGCAGCGGCGGCCAGGAGGCCGACCAGCAGAAACTCCATGGAACCGGCGAACACGACCGCGCCCAGCACCGGAGCCCACCACCAGGCGAGCCCGGACTGGACCACCAGCACGCCGAGCGCGAGCCCCAGCGGGACCACGGCGACGCAGGCGGGGAGCACGGTCCGCCAGCCCGCGGCGAGCTCGTCGCGGGTCGTCGGCGACCCCTGGCACGTCGTCTCGGTCTCCATCACCTGCATGTCGCAAGCCTAGGAAAGTTCGGACGTCCTTGGGTTGCTCATCGCCGATGCTAGAGTGCCGCTATGCGCAATGATCATGCAATTGACGACCTGGATCGCGCAATCATTGCCGAGCTCGAGGATGACGCCCGACTGAGCAACGCCGAGCTCGCCCGACGGGTCGGCCTCACCCCGGCGCCCTGCCTGCGCCGCGTACAACGCCTGGAGAGCGACGGGGTGATCAAGGGCTACCACGCCAGGATCGACCCGAAGAGCGGCGGACGCGGGTTCGAGGTCATCGTCGCGATCGACATCGCCGTCAACGACGGCAAGACCATCGAGGACTTCGAGACCGCCGCGGTCGCCGTCCCCGAGGTCACCGAGATGCGCCGCATGCTCGGCCAGCCCGACTATTACCTGCGCGTCCAGGTCGCCGACCCGGAGGCCTACGAGACGCTCATCCTCGGGACCATCTCCCGGCTGCCCGCGGTGAGCAGGCTGCTGTCGCACCAGACGATGCGGCTGGTCAAGGGCTGAGCGCCTGTCGCGTGCGGTCGTCGGCGGGGACGAAGGTCTCCAGGTGGAGGCCGTTGAGCGTGACGTCCGAGGCGCTCTCGATCTGGCTGGCAACGCTGAAGAAGCGGAGGGGCTCGCCGCCCATCTCGATCTCCAGCGGGACGACGGGATCGGCCAGCGGCCGGGCGGACGGCTCACCGTCCAACGGGTAGGCCATGACCTCGTCCCGGAGCGCGACCAGTGCCGGGTCACCGCCGGTGTGGGTGATGCGCCGCCCGAGCTGATGAAGCAGGTGGGCCCGCCAGACGGCAAGGTTGCGGATGCGCGGGGCGACGCCACCCGGATGTAGGCACAGCCGGATCACGTTCAGGGGCGGCTCGAGCAGGCCGGGGTCGCAACCGGCGAGCAGCCCGTCGACGGAGGCGTTCGCATCGACGATGTCCCAGTGGTCGTCGAGGAGCAGGGCCGGGTACGGCGCATGGGCGTCCAACAGGCTGCGGAGACCGGCCATCACCGGCGCGAGCGCGTCGTCGTCGGCGGCACGGTGCGGATAGCGGGGAGCGAACCCGCCGGCGAGCAGGAGCCGGTTCTGCTCGACCATGGGCACTCCCATCACCTCGGCCAGCCGGACGATCATCTCCGATGTCGGCCGGGAGCGTCCGTTCTCGACGTAGCTCACGTGCCTGGTGCTCACCTCGGCCTGGGTCGCGAGCGCGAGCTGGCTCAGGGACCGCAGCTCGCGCCAGCGGCGAAGCTCGGTGCCGACCGACGTTGACGGTGATGTCGCGGTTGAGATCACAGCTCCGAGGCTAGCCACACCCGCATCGCGAGGGCCATGACCTCGGAGGTTATCGACCGGCGCACCCACCGGCGGCGAACCTTCTTCCACGATCCCATCGAGAGAAGGAAGACACCATGAACGACATCGTGAGGCGCTACCTCGACACCTGGAACGCCACCGACGAGGCACTCACCGAGCTGTTGGCCACCCACTGGTCCGACGACTGCGTCTACGTCGACCCGCTCGCCGAGGTCCAAGGCCGTGACGCGGTCGGAGCGACCATCCGGGCCGTACGCGCGCAGTTCCCCGACTTCGTGTTCACCCCGGTCGGCGACGTCGACACCCACCACCAGCAGGCCCGGTTCCAGTGGGGTCTCGGCCCGGCCGGCGAGGAGCCGGTCATCATCGGCTTCGACGTGGTCGTTGTCGACACGGACCAGCGGATCCGCGACGTACGCGGGTTCCTGGACAAGGTGCCCGCCTGACGGCGGTGTGCAGGTCCGCCCACCTCCCGGGTCAGACGCGCGGCAGCACACCCACGAGCGTTGCGGTGAACGAGGTCCGCAGGGCGTCGCGCAGGTCCAGCTGGAGCGCGCCGAGCTCAGGCTCGTCCGCGTAGGCGGCGAGGAGGCTGGGTGGCGGCGGGTCGTAGGCTGCCACGGCCCCTGCCGAGATCAGGCTCATCAGGCAGAAGGTCTCGGCACCGTCGCCGACCTCGGGCAGGTGGTGGCGGACGAGCGCGACCATGATCTCGAGCTTTGCGTGGGAGGACCGCTTGTGGCGTTTGACCACCTCGACCGAGACGTTGTGCTCGAGGACGCCGCCCTGTGCACCGACGAGGTCGCAGAGCACCATCCGCTCTGCGAGCGACCGGCTGAGGACCTCGGCGAGCTGTCCTGCCCGCACCTCCGGTGAGGCCTTCGCCTCGATACCCACGGCCAGCTCGGCGGCCAGCTCGTCGAGCCAGGTCGCCAGGAAGTCGTCCAGCAGCTCGAGCAGCACCGCCTCGCGCGACTCGAAGTAGCGCAGGACGTTCGACTTGGCCAGGCCCACCCGACGACTGAGCTCGTTGAGGCTCAGCTCTGCCACCGGCATCTCGTCGAGCATCGCCGCCGCCGTGTCCAAGATCGCCCGGCGGCGGATCTCCCGCTGCTCGTCGCTTCGCGCCCGTTGGAATGTCACCGCCCCAGACTAGCTTAAAGACCGCCGGTCCCTTGACATAAGACCACCGGTCTCTTAGATTGGAGGACATAACAGACCGATGGTTCTTTAGGAGCGGACAATGAGTGACACCTGGACCGAGCAGCACATCCCCGACCAGCAGGGCAGGGTGGCGGTCGTGACCGGCGCCAACACCGGCCTCGGCTTCGAGACCGCCCGGATGCTCGCCGCACACGGAGCCCACGTGGTCCTGGCCGTCCGCGACGCGGAGAAGGGAAAGCAGGCGGCAGCCCGCATCGACGGCGACGTCTCCGTCCAGGTCCTCGACCTGACCTCCCTGGACTCGATCCGATCGGCAGCGGCCGATCTTCGCACCGCCCATCCCCGCATCGACCTGCTGATCAACAACGCCGGCGTGATGTACACGCCGAAGCAGACCACCGAGGACGGCTTCGAGCTGCAGTTCGGGACCAACCACCTGGGCCACTTCGCCTTCACCGGGCTGCTGCTGGACAGCCTCCTCCCCGTTCCCGGATCCCGGGTCGTGACCGTCAGCAGCATCGGCCACCGCATCCGGGCCGACATCCACTTCGACGACCTGCAGTGGGAGCGCTCATACAGCCGCGTCGCCGCGTACGGCCAGGCCAAGCTCGCCAACCTGATGTTCACCTACGAGCTCCAGCGCCGGCTCGCACCTCACGGCACCACGATCGCGGTGGCCGCTCATCCCGGCGGGTCCAACACCGAGCTCGCCCGCAACACACCCGCCGCGCTTCGGGTGCCGCTCACCTGGCTCGCGCCGCTGATCACCCAGCCGGCCGAGATGGGCGCGCTGCCCACCCTCCGCGCCGCGACCGACCCCTCCGTCATCGGAGGCCAGTACTACGGGCCCGGCGGCCGGGCCGAGGTCCGCGGATATCCGAAGCTGGTGACCTCGAGCCCGCTCTCCTACGACCTGCAGACCCAGCAGCGGCTGTGGACCGTCTCCGAGGAGCTCACCGGCGTACGCATTCCGCTCCAGAGCACCTCACTCACCTGAACCGGGGGATGCGTCCGGGCCCGCCACGAGATCAGTCTCTGGCCAGACGACTACGGACGGAGACCAGATGGCCAAGCAGTTCAAGGGGATCGTCAATCTCGACGTGCGGGACTCGGTCCCGGACTGGACGCCGTTCCGTGAGCCGCCGGCTCCGGAGGGCGCTCCCAACGTACTGCTGGTTCTCTACGACGACACCGGCATGGCCGCGTGGTCGCCGTACGGCGGCCGCATCAACATGCCGACCATGCAGCGGCTCGCCGACAACGGCCTGACCTACACCCAGTGGCACACCACCGCGCTCTGCTCGCCGACCCGTTCCTGCCTCCTCACGGGACGCAATCACCACGAGAACGGCTTCGCCCAGATCGCCGAAGGTGCCCAGGGGTTCCCCGGTCACACCGGCCACATCCCGATGGAGAACGCCACCATCGGCGAGGTGCTGCGCGAGAACGGTTACAACACCTTCTGGGTCGGCAAGAACCACAATGTCCCGCTCGACGAGTGGGCGGTCGGGGCGAGCAAGCGGAACTGGCCGCTGGCACGCGGGTTCGACCGCTTCTACGGGTTCATCGGCGGCGAGACCAACAACTGGTTCCCGACCTTGGCCGAGGACAACCACTACGTCGACCAGCCCTACCTCCCCGAGGACGGCTACCACCTCTCCAAGGACCTTGCCGACAAGGCGATCTCGTTCATCGCCGACAGCAAGACCTCCGCACCGAAGAAGCCTTGGTACCTCTGGTTCTGCCCCGGGGCCAACCACGCCCCGCACCACGCACCCGAGGAATACATCGCGAAGTACGCCGGGCAGTTCGACGACGGCTACGAGGCCTACCGCGAATGGGTGCTGCCCCGGATGGTCGAGCGCGGCATCCTCCCCGAGGACACGCAGCTCACCGACATCAACCCGCTGCCGGGCGAGACGGCGCAGCCGATGGACCACGTGCGGCCCTGGGAGACACTCAACGACGAAGAGAAGCGACTCTTCGCGCGATTCGCCGAGGTCTACGCCGGCTTCTCCGAGTACACCGACGCCCAGGTCGGCCGGATCATCGACTATCTCGAGGAGACGGGTCAGCTCGACAACACGATCGTCTTCTACTGCGCCGACAACGGCGCCTCCGGCGAGGGGAGTCCGGACGGCACCGTCAACGAGAACAAGCTCTTCAACGCCTATCCCGAGGACCTCGAGCAGAACCTCTCGATGCTCGACCAGCTCGGCTCCCCGGAGACGTACAACCACTATCCGACCGGCTGGGCAACGGCGTTCTCCACGCCGTTCAAGATGTTCAAGCGCTACACCTACCAAGGCGGCGTCGCCGACCCGCTGGTCATCTCGTGGCCGAAGGCAATCGCCGCACGCGGCGAGGTTCGCAACCAGTACCACCACGCCGTAGACATCGTGCCCACGATCTTGGAGTGCATCGGGCTGGAGATGCCGGAGGAGGTGCTCGGGTTCGCTCAGTCGCCACTGCCGGGAGTCTCGATGAAGTACAGCTTCGACACGGACGGACCGACGCAGAAGGCCATTCAGTACTACGAGATGTTCGGGACCCGAGCGCTGTGGCACGACGGCTGGCACGTCGTCGCCCGGCGTGCACCGAACGCCGGCGGGACCGCTGCCGACCTGGTCAACGACACCTGGGAGCTCTACCACTCCGAGGGCGACCGGGCAGAGGCGAAGGACCTCGCCGCCGAGCATCCCGACAAGGTCAAGGAGCTGGTCAACCTCTGGTACGTCGAGGCCGGCAAGTACGACGTACTGCCGCTCGACAACCGGTCCATCGCCGATCTGGTCAGGGAGATGCCGGTCGCTGACATCCCGGAGGGCGGCGTCTACCGCTACTACCCGGACACCTCTCCCGTGCCCGAGTTCGCCGCCGCCGAGATCCGCGGCCGGTCGTTCAAGATCCTGGCCCAGGTGGAGCTCGAGGACGACGCGGAAGGCGTGATCATCGCGAACGGGGCCCGCTTCGGCGGGCACACGCTCTTCATCAAGGACCGGAAGCTCTGGTACGCCTCGAACTTCCTCGGCATCCCGCCTGAGCAGCAGCTGGTCTCACCGGACGAGCTGACGCCCGGAGAGCATGTGCTCGGGGTGGAGTTCTCCAAGGATGGCCACGGCGAGCACCAGGAGGCGATCGGAACGGCGACGCTCTACGTCGACGACCGGGCCGTCGCCAAGGGCGGCTGGAAGACGCAGCCCGGCCACTTCGCGCTGTGTGGCGAGGGGCTCACCGTGGGCAAGGACGGCGCCGACCCGGTCTCGCGGGAGTACTCCTCACCGTTCGCCCTCACCGGCGCCAAGATCAGGGTGGTCGAGATCAACATCGGCGACGACGTCTACCTCGACCGGGAGCGCGACTTCCACGCCGCGATGTCTCGGGACTGACCGGCGCGGCCGCGGGAGCCGACTCCAGGCATCCCGCGGCCGCGCCGACGGTCATGACATCCGCGTCGCCCTGCTCAGTCGCGGGCCAACGCCGCCAGAGCTTCGGTCTCGAGGTCGAGGTAGCTCTCGCCACTGACGTCGACGGCGACGCCGAGGATCTTTCCCCCGGTGAACGCGAACGGCGCCTTGTAGCTGCGGCTGACCGCATCGGCACTGTCGAAGCCGACGCAGAGGCCGTCGCCGCACAGGGTGAACTTGCCGATCTGGGCACGCATCTCCCCCGTGGCCACGATCTGGTCGTCGACGTACAGGTTGGTCGTACCGACCGACTCCTTGTTGGGACCGGCGCCTTCGCGGACGAACTCCATCCCCAGCGCGTGCGGTCCCGGGGTCAGCGGCTCGGAGACGAAGGTCTGCTCCGGCGGGATGCCGAGGAAGTTGTAGACGTAGTGCAGCTTGTTGTCCTTGATGAACAGCGCGTGGCCACCGAAGCGTGACCCGTGCGCGAAGATCACGCCTTCGGCACCTTCGCTGAGGTCAACGTCGGCGATGATCTTGTAGGAACGACCGCGTACGTTGACCGCAACGCCCTCCGGCACGGCCCCGCTGCCGGGGTAGTAGATGTAACGGTTGCGCGGCGGCTCGGCCTGGGGCCGCTCGACCGTGATCATCTCCAGCGCGGAACGGTCGTCGAGCGGAAGTCCGTGGTACTTCTCGGCCTCCTCGAACCAGGCCGCGACCAGCTCCTGCACCTTCTCCGGGTGCTGCTCGGCGAGGTCTTTCGACTCCGAACGGTCCTCGTCGACGTGGTAGAGCTCCCACCGGTCCTGATCGAAGTTGCCCTTCCCGGACAGCGGTGCGTGGGTGGCGGCAGCCTTCCAGCCGTCCTGCCAGATGCCTCGGGTGCCGAGCATCGTGTAGTACTGGCGCTTCTTCATGGTCGGCGCGTCGGCGCCGTCGAAGCTGTACGCCATCGAAACACCCGGCAACGGCTCCTGCTCCACCCCGCGGTAGACCTCCGGCATCTCGAGGCCGGCGAGGTCCAGGATGGTCGGCACGATGTCGGTGACGTGGTGGTACTGGTGCCGGATCTCGCCCTTGGCCCGGATACCGGCCGGCCAGTGGATGACCAACGGGTCACACGTGCCGCCGGAGTACTGGCTGTACCGCTTGAACATCTGGAACGGCGTGCTGAAGGCGGCCGCCCAACCGGTCGGGTAGTGGTTGTACGTCTCCGGCGAACCGAGCTGATCCAGCATCGCGAGGTTCTCGGCGAGCTCGTCGGGGTAGCCGTTGAAGAACTTGTTCTCGTTCACCGAGCCGGCGTCCGATCCCTCGCCCGAGGCGCCGTTGTCGGCGCAGTACATGACGATCGTGTTCTCCAGCTGGCCGGTCTCCTCCAGGTAGTCGATGACCCGGCCGACCTGGGCGTCGGTGTACTCGCTGAAGCCGGCGAAGACCTCGGCCATCCGGGCGAAGAGCCGCTTCTCATCGATGCTGAGATCGTCCCACGGCGTCACGTGGTCGGCCGGGTTGGCCTGGTCCTCGGCCACGGGGTTCCACGGGGTCAGGTCGGTGCCCTCGGGCAGGATGCCCTTCTCGATCATCCGGGCGAGCACCCACTCGCGGTAGGCGTCGTAGCCGTCGTCGAACTGGCCGGCGTACTTCGCGATGTACTCCTCGGGTGCGTGGTGCGGCGCGTGGTTGGCACCGGGGCAGAACCACATGTACCAGGGCTTCGACGGGTTGGACGCGTTCTGATCGCGCAGCATCTTGATCGCTCGGTCGGCGAGGTCCTTGGAGAGGTGATAGCCCTCCTCCGGCGTGTAGGGCTGCTCGATGTAGTGGTTGTCCTCGACCAGGTCGGGATACCAGTTGTTGGTCTCGCCACCGAGGAAGCCGTAGAACCTGTCGAAGCCCTGCTGCAGCGGCCACTGCTGGCGGCTGCCACCGGCGGAGTTGTCCTCCTCCGGGACGTTGTGGTTCTTGCCCAACCAGAACGTGCTGTAGCCGTTGTCCTGCAGGATGTGCCCGATCGTGGCGCACTCCTCAGGGATCCGGCCGGCCTGACCCGGGAACCCGTTGGTCGCCTCCATGATCGAGGCGACCCGGTTCGTGGTGTGGTTGCGGCCGGTCAGCAGAGAGGACCGCGTCGGCGAGCACAGCGCGGTGGTGTGCCACTGGGTGTAGGTCAGCCCGTTGTCGGCCAGACGCTGCAGCGTCGGCATGTTGACCCGTCCGCCGTACGGCGACCAGGTGGCCAGGCCGGTGTCGTCGTAGAGCACGACGAGCACGTTCGGCGCGCCTTCCTTCGCCGTCGGTAGCTCGTATGGGGACCAGTCCGGGACCGAGTCCCGGACGTCCAGGTTGATGACGCCGTTGAATTCCTTCTCAGCCATGACTCGTCCTCTGCTCAGCAGATCCGGGCACTTCCACCGTTGGCGCACGTGGCCGTCACTGCTTCACCCGGTTCGAGTGAGTCACGCACCGAGCCGCGGTAGGGCTCAGAGGTTCTCGACGATCTGCTTGATGGCAGCAAGGCGACGGTCCCACTCGACGCCGATGGCATCGAGGCGACGAGCCACGGTGCTGAGTCCGGAGCCGACGACTCGATACTGGACCTCGCGCCCGGCCTGGACCGTCTCCACGAGATCGACCTCGTGCAGGACGGCAAGGTGCTTGGCGATGGCTTGCCGGGTGATCGGCAGGCGCCGGGCGAGGGCGGACGCCGAGGCGTCGCCCTCGCCGAGGGCGGCAAGGATGCTCCATCGGCTCTCGTCGCCGAGTGCGCTGCACATGTCGACCACGGCCCGGTCCACGAGAGTGCCGTCGCTCATGAGCTCTGCTCGAGGAGGGCGACGAGCTTGTCGAGCTCTTCATCCCAGCCGCCGCGATGGTCCGCCATGAGTCCCGTCGGGTCGCTGGTGTGCTCGAAGCCCGTCTCCACGACGGTGAGCCGAGTGCCGCCGGGGGTCGGCTCCAGGGTGAAGCGGAAGACCGTGGAACGCTGTTCGTCGACCGTCTCGGGCAGCGGGCCCTCTTCGTTGCACCAGCGGTAGGAGACTTCCGAGGGAGGGTCGAAGGTGTCGACCCGGATCGGCACCCGGCGCTCACCCGGCCAGCCGATCGTGCCGACGGCACCGACGCCGGCACCGGTGAGAACGATCTGACCGAACCACTGCGAGATCAGCTCGGGCTCGGTGACGGTTCGCCAGACCTTCTCCCGGGGCGCGTTGATGTGGATCGTACGGCGCACGCTGAAGGTGTCGGCCTCGACTTCTGCCCGGGGGTTCTGCGTGTTCTCCATGATGGTTCCTTTCTCTCGGTATTGCGGTCACCGGACCGCGGCGGGTTCGGGTTCCGGTGCTCGTTCTGGTTGGGTCGAGGGTGCGGGCGCGGGGCGCAAGGAGCGGCTGGCGATCGCGGCGGCGACGGCGACGGCGGCGAGGATCGCGGCGACGAGAAGCGCTGCCGGGATGCCGCCGGCGGTGATCGCCTGCCCTCCGCCGAAGGCGCCGATCGCGTCACCGAGGTTTCCGGCGGACGCGGGCAGCGAGGCCGCGAGGATCGCACCGGGACCGGCGAGGTGTTCGACGCGGTGCTGCCACGGGGTGGTGATGCCGGCACTGAACATGCTGAGGCACAGCACTGCAAGAACCGCGACGGCGGTGCTCGTTCCCCAGAGGACCATCGCGACGAGTGCAGCCGAGGTGCCCACGGCACCGACGGTCAGGGCGCGTGCGGCACCGATGTCGGCGAACACTCCACCGGCGAACGACCCGAGTGCAGCCGCGATGCCGTAGCCCATCAGGCAGACTCCGATCCAAGGCCCCGAGACCCCGGCCACGCCACCCAGGAACGGGACGAGATAGGTCAGCGCCGCCGAGACGCCCGCAAACAGCAGCACGCCGACCGCGAGCACCGCGAGCACGTGCGGACCGAAGGCGAGCCGCAGCTGGGCGAGCATTCCGACGTCGCCGTCGGCAGGAACCCGCGGCACCACCAGCAACGCGATCAGGAGCGTGGCGGCGGATGCCAGGACGACGGCGAGGAACGACGCCCGCCAGCCGACGGATTCGCCGAGAAGCCGGCCCAACGGCATCCCCACCGCGCCGGAGACGGCGAACCCGGAGATCACGATGGCCATCGCCCGGCCGGCCCGTTCCGGCGGCACGACCGACGTCGCGGTCGTGATGGCGGCCGCGATGAACAGCCCCTCCACGGCGCCGATCGCGACCCGGGCGGCAACGAAGGCGTCCAAGCCGGCGCCGAGCGCCGGAAGCAGGTTGAGCCCGGTGAACGTCGCGAACGCGGCCAACAGCACCGGCAGCCGATCGAGGCGGGCGGTCAGGAACGTCAGAAGCGGACCGCCGATCGCGATCCCGAGTGCATTGGCCGAGACCAGCACGCCGACCGCCGGGACCGGGACGGCCAGGTCTTCGGCCATGAGGTCGAGCATGCCCATCACGAGCATCTCGGCAGACCCCATCACCAGCGTGCCCGTGAACAGTGCGCCCAGGGTGATCACGGCTCGCGAACGGCGCGTCATCGAACGACTCTGTCGAGAAGACATCTGTCCCCCTGTGGCTGTGCAACTCAATGGTTGCACTTAACTCTTGCAGACGCCGCCCGCAATAGCAACCCTAAGGTTGCATTACGTCTTTCGTGGGCGCACTCGATGTTCGCCATACGCCGTCCCCGAGGGTTCCTATGATCATGACCATGACCACTCCCCTCTCGACCGCAGCTCAGGTCGTCGAGGCCCTGCGCAACGCTGCCGACCCGAGCGAGGAAGCCAAGATCCGCAACCGCGTTGCCGAAAAGGAACCCGTGATCGGAGTGCGCATGGGCACCCTGTTCGACATCGCGAAGTCTGCTGTCGATCTGCCGAGAACGGAGCTCGATGCGCTGTTCGAGCATCCGGCGTACGAGACGCGCATGTCAGCGTTCTGCGTACTCGACTTCCGTGCTCGACGTAACCTCACGGACGACGAGCGTGCGGCCCTTGCACGCATCTATCTTGATCGGCACGACGCCATCACCACGTGGGACATGGTGGATCGTGCGGCCCCGAGGGTTCTCGGCTGGCCGATCCTCATCGAGGTCATCGACGACGTCGTGCTCGACGAACTCGCGGGCGCTGCCGATCCACTCCGACGCAGATCAGCGATCACGGCACCACTCTGGTTCATCAAGAAGGGATCTCCCGCAGATGTCGAACGCGGGCTCGAGATCGCCTCGTCCCTCGACGGCGACGACCACCCACGCGTCCGGTCCGCAGTCGAGATCTATCGAAAGCACGCGCTGCAACGGTTACGGAGCCAGAGCGGCGCTTAGCCGATCTGCTCGCTGCGTCATCGACGCAGCCTTCGGGAAGACGATCCCCGGACGGCACCAGTTCACTCGGGGCCGATGGAGTCGGACGCCTCGATCCGGTGTGCGTTTCGCACCGACACCGAACCGGCGTATCCCTCGATGAAGCCGACGACCACGTCGTACTCGTCGCCCGCGGTGGAGCGCAGGGTGAACGTCCAGGAGTTGTCGGCGGGGTGGTGTTCCTCCGCGCGGAGCGACAGGGCGTCCGGGTCCACGGTGTACGCCGTCGCGGCCGCGTCTCGGGCACGCTGGACCGCCGACTCGCGCGAGGCCGGCGTCCGCTCCTGTTGGCCGACCACCTCCATCACGTCGAGGAAGGCGCGGGTCACACCGTCGTACGACGCCTCCGAGACCGCCGTGGTCCGCGGCCCGATGCTCACCAGCAGCCCGATCTCGAGGGCGCCCGGACTGGCGCCCCAGCTGGTGTGCCATCGGTGCTGGTGCAGCGAGTAGTGCCGCCGCGCGTCGGCCCCGGCGTACAGGACGGGCTCCAGCGCCGCGAGGATCCGCCGCTCGTCGAGGACATCCCCGTCTCCCCCGCCATCCTGCTCCGGGACCGACAGGTCGAGCAGGTAGTGCCGATCCACCTGCTTGTCCGGGCTAGCCCGATAACCCACCTGGACCCGCACCGAGTCCACCCGCCCGAGCGTCAGCAGCGAACACGAGTCATCGACCGCACGGCTAGTCATCGCTCCAGAGTTCTCCTCACCGTCGCCCGGGTCAAGCACCTCAGCGCCCGGACCGTGCGCCGAGCGCTTCGCGAAGCTGCTTCGAGGCGGACCGAGGCGTAGCGCCCCCGCGCCAGATGGCGAGCAGCAGGTCCGCCCGTGGCCTGCCCGGCTCCGTCCATCTCGGCCCGAGCCCTACGTGGTGGAGCGCGTCGATCAGGTCATCGTCAGCTGCCGTGCGCGCTTCGGCCCAGGCCCGGGCGTACCCCTCATCGACCCGGTTCAAGATCGCCTCGCTCTCCACGATCGCAGGCGACACAGCGACCTCGACTCCAGACTCCTGCCGACGACGCAGGAACGCGATGAGGAAATAGACCAGGGCACCAGCCCAGCAGAAGACCAGCACCATCACGATGTCGAGGACGTCCAGGCCACTCATGCGTCCCCGGGCAGCGATACTGCGGCCGATCAGGACCAGCGCGACGATCGTCGGCACCCACCACAGCGCGACGAGCGCGACTGTCCACATCACCTCAACCTGACCAACCATCGCCGTTCCACTCCGTCAGCCGAGACCTCGGCCGAGACTAGCCCCGGCGCGCCGGCCGTCGACGACGAATACGGCAAACCGTCGGGGTGAACCAGAGCCGTCAGACATCAGGACCGGAGAGGGCAGCCCTCAGCCAAGCGTTCCGTCGCTCCAGCAGCGTCGTCATGTACCTCGTCAGCACGACAAGATTCACCAACCGCCCGATCGAACCGGCGGGCGCCTCGAACTCCACGACATCCGTCATCAAGGTGCCGCCGGCGGCCGGCTCGAACCGGTGCTCGTGCCACCACCGCCGGAACGGGCCGGACCGCTGCTCGTCGACGAACCGGTGCGGAGCGTCGTACTGGCTGATCACAGAGGTCATCGTGAACGGGATCCCGAAATGGCGAGCCCTCCAGGTCACCGAGTCTCCGCGACGCATCACACCGGAGGTGACTCCGGCGATGGCGCGCTCTCCCGAGTCGGACATCGACGACCGGTGCGCGTCCACGGACAGGCTCAGCTCGAAGCACCGCTCGGGCGTCGCCGAGATCTGCGTGGTGAGCACGATTCGGGGCACCTCATGATCCTAGGTTCCCAGCCGCCTCGGAACTCGATCCGATGACCTCCAGGACGAGCGCCTTGGCCCGCCCCAGCTCGTCGTCGTCCCCGAACAGCTCTCGCCGGGTATTGCCGGCCACCAGGAACGCATCGATCCGAAACGCGTCGTCGGTCGGATGTGCGGACCCCGCAGCCACCAACTCCGCCTCGAGCAGGTCCAGCCACTCTCGCTTCAGCGCACGCACCGACTCCGCTACCGGACCCACACGGTGGCCGTACTCGACCGAGGTGGCCGCGACGAAGCAGCCGCCAGGAAACACCTCCTGCAGGAGATAGTCGATCCATGAGTCCATCAGCGCGCGGAGCCGCGGCCGCCCCGGCTCCGCGTCCCAGGCGGGTGCTATCACGGTCTCGCGGTAGATGCGCCGGGCTTCGGCGACCGCGGCAACCTGGATCTGTTCCCGGTTGCCGAACACGGTGAGGATCCCGCTCTTGCTCAGCCCGGTCGCCTCGGCCAGGCCGCCCACGGTGATCGCGTCCAGCCCGTGAGTGGTCGCGATCTCGGCGGCCTTGCGCGCCGTACGTCGGCGGGTCACGTCGCCCCGGGCGCGACGCCCGTCGCGTGGAAGTGAGGTCACGACGAGGATTCTATGCGACCGACTGGACGCGGAGTTTAGAACTGGATATCTTTGCGACCGATCGGACGCCAAATGAGGAGGCCCCATGTACGCCGTGCCGACTTTGGAAGAGAGCATCGACATCGCGGCCCCACCAGCACGAGTCTGGGAAATGGTCAGCGACGTATGTCGGATGCACGAGTGGAGCCCGCAGGTGACCTCGACCCGCCTTCGCTCCGGCCATGAACGCGTCGGCCCGGGCGCGGAGTTCACCAACCGCAACCGCCACGGCGACCTCGAATGGACGACCCATGCCGAGATCACCCGATGGGTCCCGGATGAGGAACTGGCCTTTCGGATCGTCGAGAACTGGGTGACCTGGTCGTTCAGGCTCCAAGCCGTGGCCGGGAGTGGCACTCGACTCATCCAGCGGCGCGACGCCCCCGAAGGAATCTCTCAACTCTCCCGTGACCTGACCGACGGGTTCATGGGAGGGCAGGACGAGTTCACTGCGGCCATGCGCGCCGGGATGCGCGAGACCCTCGAACGGATCCGTGAGGCAGCAGGCGGCTGACATCGAGCCGAGCGTACGACCTCGGCCACCAGGTCAGACGGGGCCCCACCCGTCACAGGGAAGGCTTTACCCTCCCGCCATCGGCGCTATCCGAGGCTCGAGTACGCAAGGTTGAACGCGGCTGCGACAACCACCGTGCCACCGACCGCCACGATCAGCGGGACAGCTCCACGCAGTCCGCGCACCACGCTCCAGACGACGAGCGCCGCACCCAGGCCGATGATCACGATCCAGTAGACCGGGCTCGTCGTCTCCGACACCACCGTCAGCCCGTAGACGCCCTCGCCGACGCCGATGCCCGCGAGCAGCGCGGTGCCGAGTGCCCTACGGAGCCCCTCAGCGCGCAGCCAGCACGCAGCGACACCGACGAACGGCCCCACGACGACGCCGATGAGAGAGAACATCAGCGGGTCGTAGTAGAGGCCCCGCGCGGTGGCGATGACCGCGTACCCCACGGTGAGAAGCACGAAGCTGACCGCACCCAGGACCGCGGCCAGCCGCCACCGCACCTTCGTGATCACGATCAGGATCGCGGTGATCAACGTCCAGCCGCTCGCGGAGTTCGCGAAGGAGCTGAGCTCGTCAGGCAGCAGTCCCTGCGCAAAGGAGGTCACCCCTCCGAGAGCGAAGCTCCCGACGGCCACGAAGAGTGAGGCGACAAGCGCGGCACGCAGCCCAGCAGCACCCGCCTGCATCGAAGCGGCATCCTCGCCGGCGTACTGAATGTCGCGATCCACGTCGCGATGGTAACCATGGCGCGCGCAACCCTGAGGGATGCGAACGGTGAATGGAAGTTCATTCACCGATCAGCTCCCGGATGCGTGAAGATCGTTGGTCGTGGACGTATTCGAAGCAGTCGATACCCGCCGCGCCGTACGAGCGTTCAGCGACAAGCCCGTGCCGCGGGAGTCCATCGAACGGGTCCTCGATGCGGCGACCCGAGCCCCTTCCAGCGGGAACCTGCAGCCCTGGCACCTGTATGTGGTCGCCGGCGAACCGCTGGCCGGCCTCAAGCAGCGAGCTTCTGCCAGGGCGGCGGCCGGCGATCCCGGCGACGATCGCCAGTATCCGATGTATCCGGACCCACTCACCGCTCCGTACAGCGACCGGTTCACCGCTGCTGCCGCTCAGCGTTACCAGGCTCTGGGGATCGAGCGCGACGATCCCGATCGGCCCCGGAAGATCGCCGGCCTGAACACCCACGCATTCGGTGCGCCCGTCGTCATGTTCTGCTACATCGAGCCTTCCATGGGCCCCGGGCAGTGGGCCGACGTCGGCATGTACCTGCAGACCGTCATGCTGCTGCTGAGGGCGGAAGGTCTCCACAGCTGCCCTCAGGTGATGTGGACGATGTTCCACAGGAGCGTTCGAGAAGCGGTGCGCACCGCGGCCGATCGCATTCTCCTCTGCGGACTCTCCGTCGGGTTCGAAGACGATTCCGTCCCACGCC
Organism: Nocardioides sp. NPDC057577; assembly: GCF_042801335.1. NCBI lineage: Bacteria > Bacillati > Actinomycetota > Actinomycetes > Propionibacteriales > Nocardioidaceae > Nocardioides > Nocardioides sp. NPDC057577. The sequence continues at coordinate 47,017 of NZ_JBHVGB010000010.1, forward strand.
TGCGCACCGACCGCGCACCGATGCAGGAGACCGTGACCATGGTCGGAATCTGATCATCGGCCATGGCGCCAGACCACAGATCGGCATGCGGCTACACGTTGAAGCGGAACTCCACCACGTTGCGGCACGGAACAACCTATGGCCGATCGGTCCGGGTCAGCGCTGCGAGCTCTTCGGGTCGCGCAAGGCAGTCATCGCTTCCAGCAACGTGTCGTGGATATAGGCGAGCTCGGGCGACTCCTCGCCCCATCCCTCATCGGTGCCCTCGACCGCCCGCTCGTCCTCACCGTCCTGGGCTTCCCAGACCGCATCCCCGTGCTGATCACCGTGCTGCCAGATCCACCACAGGTTCGCACTCGCGTCCTGTACGCGGGCGAACTGGGTGCCGAAGAAGTCGGTCGGCTTCGTGACCAAACGCGCCCCACGCGCGAGGGCGCGCTCGAGCACCGCGTCGAGGTCATCGACGTAGACCTGGAGCATGCTCGGCGTGAAAGGCCAGCTCGGTTTGCGCTCGGCGAGCATGATGGTGGTCGTGCCGACGCGCACCTCGGCCTGCAGCAGGAGCCCGTCCTCATCGATGGTGCGGGCCTCTGTGCGCTCCTCGCCATCAAAGACCTCGATCACGAACCGGGTCAGCTCAACGGCGTCTGCCGTGATGATGAACGGGTTGACCGTGGCATAGCCCTCGGGGGCGGCGGGTGCGGACATCGTGTGCTCCTGTACTGGTGGTGGATGCGATGTCCTCAGTCCATCACTGAGCGAAGATCACTGTATTGAACAATTCCGCCATCATCGACCGGACAGCACCTGGGCCGGCGTTTGGCCGTGGAAGACTCTCAGAGAACGAATCAGGTGAGCCTGGTCCGCGAAGCCGCAGCGTGCGGCGCACTCGGTCGGCGGCACGCCCTGCATCAGCAGAGCAAATGCCTCACGCGCCCGGGACAGTTGCTGGATCTGCTTCCGCGTAAGCCCTGTCGCGGCGCGGACCCGGCGCTGCCGGTGCCGCTCCGAGTAACCCGCATCGTCGCCCGAGAGCACCCGTCGAACACCGTCGTCGCAGCGAAGGACGTCGAGTTCCAGAAGTCGATCGGTGAACGCCTCGAGGTGCGCGAACTCCGGGAACGGCACGGCATGCCGCCCAAGTGTGACGTGCCCGGCTTCGACAACGAGCTGCTGCTCCCCGCCGAGCAGGAGCTGTTTGCTCACTCCAGGAAGGACGACATGAGCCTTCAGCTGAATGCCCCAGCTGTGCTCCCCGATCTTGGATCGGACCCAGCGGTGGCCAAGGGTCGGACCAGCAAGTCCAGCGCGTAGCTCTCCGTCTGGCGCACGGGTGAACCATAGATCCCAGTACTCCACCGCCGAGACGAGGTAGCGCTCGTCCTGCGTCGCCCGGGCTTGCCACACGCACTCCAGTACTGGCGATTCGGGATGATGCTCTTCGTACATGCGCTCCATCCGCCGTACGTCCCCTCTGAGCACATTCGCTTCCGCCAGATGTTCAGTTCGAGAAGCGGAACTCCACCACGTCGCCGTCGGCCATGACGTAGTCCTTGCCCTCCATGCGCGCTTTGCCGAGTTCGCGGGCCTTGGCCACGGAGCCGGCGGAGATGAGGTCGTCGTAGGAGACGATCTCGGCCTTGATGAAGCCCTTCTGGAAGTCGGTGTGGATGACACCGGCGGCCTCGGGGGCGGTGGCGCCCTGGGGGATCTCCCACGCACGGACCTCCTTGGGCCCGGCGGTGAGGTAGGTCTGCAGGCCGAGGGTGTCGAAGCCGACGCGGGCCAGGATGTCCAGGCCGGGCTCCTCGACGCCGGCGTCGGCCAGGAACTCGCGGGCCTCGTCCTCGTCGAGCTCGACCAGCTCGGACTCGAACTTCGCGTCCAGGAAGATCGCCTCGGCGGGGGCGACGAGCTCGCGCATCGAGTCCTTGAGCGCCTCGTCGGCGAGCTCGTCGGAGTCGCAGTTGAAGACGAAGATGTAGGGCTTCGCGGTGAGCAGCATCAGGTCGCGGATCAGGGCGCGGTCGATCTTCGTGGCGATGATCGGGGTGCCGGCCTCGAGGGCGTCCTTGGCCTCGACCACGGCGGCGAGGTTGGCCTTGAGGTCCGGCTGCTTGCGCGACTCCTTCTCCAGCCGCGGGATCGCCTTCTCGACCGTCTCCAGGTCGGCGAGGATCAGCTCGGTCTGGATCGTGGAGATGTCGTTGGCGGGCTCGACCTTGCCGTCGACGTGGGTGACGTCGTCGTCGCGGAAAACCCGGGTGACCTGGCAGATCGCGTCGGACTCACGGATGTGGGAGAGGAACTTGTTGCCCAGGCCCTCACCCTGCGAAGCGCCGCGCACGATGCCGGCGATGTCGACGAACTGCACGGTGGCCGGCAGCAGCTTCTGAGACTCGTAGATCTTCGCCAGCTCGGCCAGCCTCTCGTCGGGAACCCCGACGACACCGACGTTGGGCTCGATGGTGGCGAACGGGTAGTTCGCCGCGAGTACGTCGTTCTTGGTCAGAGCGTTGAAGAGGGTCGACTTGCCCGCGTTGGGAAGTCCCACGATGCCGATGGTGAGTGCCACGATCGACAATCCTAGAGTCGTACGCCGACCACGACCGAAACGCCGGACAGGGCTGAGGCGCGCCAGGCAGACTCGGGATGTGAGCCCTGGCAGGTCAGGCGAAGGAGAAGATGAGCGGGAAGGCCACGACCACGACCGCCGCCCACAGGCCGTAGACCGGCAGGTAGCGGGTCTGCCAGCGCTCCACGTCGTGGAACGTGCCGGTGCGACGTACGAATCCCAGGGTGAGCCACCCGGTCCAGGCCAAATGTGCCAGCAGGATCAGGTTGAGGCCGAGGGCCGCGGTCTTGTTGGCGGTCCAGCCGAACTCCGCGATCCGGGTCAGCATCGCGGACAGCGCGATCGCGTCGACCGCGAGCGCGGCCACGACCAGACCGAGCTGGAGCCAGTCGAAGACGCCGGCCGGTTCCATCGGGTTGTGGGCGGAGATGGAGTAGAGGAGCAGGGCCACGACCAGGATCAGGACCGCGTCCATCAGGATGAGCAGGTTGCGGTCGACCGCGTCGAAGGAGTCACCGAGGACCATCACCGCGAACATCGCCACCAGCATCACCAGCGCCAGCGGGGTGAAGACCTTGGTGAGCACCGGCGCGATGTTCTCCACGACGTTCATCTTCACCTCGACCAGCCAGGCGGCGACCATGATCGCGCCGGGGATGCCGAAGGGCAGGATCCAGTTCTCCAGGTAGGGCTCGAGGTCGAAGCCGGCCAGGTTCCACACCCCGACACTGAGCCCGATCAGCACGCCGGCGCCGGCTGTGATGAGGGCCAGATACATCGCCAGCTCACCGGTGAACCTCACGAAGTCCATCCGGCGGCCGTGAGAGCGCCAGTCGCCGCCGGCGTACGCCACCGCGGTGAGCAGCCACAGCACCACTGGCGTGTGGATCACCACGAGCACGGCGGTCATGCCCGGGTCCTCGCCGCCACCGCCGGCCCACGGGATCATCTCGAACGGATAGAGGTTGACCACGAGCAGGAGCCCGGCCGCCACCGCCGTGAGCACCGCGGCGACCCGCCACGGCACCCTCCGCTTGTACGCCAGCCAGCCCGCCACCGCCGGGACCAGCACAAACGCCACGTTGCGGATGAGCGCGAACTCGTCCAGGGACTCGATCAGGATCTTGAGCACGACACCGGCGAGCAACGCCACCCCGATGACCAGGCCGAGGTCGCGCCAGCGCGACCCGACGACACCGGCCCCCGGCTCCGGGATCAGCACCAGCTGGCGCCACAGCCGCTCGGAGTGCTCGCGGGCGAACTCGCGCGAGACGTCGTCGAGGTTGCCCATCCGCTTGACCGCGACCAGGAACGCCTCGTCCTCTTCCAGGCCACCGGCAGCCAGATCGGCGATCTGGTTGCGGAGGTGGTCCTCCATCTCCACGATGTCGTCGGTGGTCATCGCCGGCCGGCGAGCCACGAAGCCGCGCCACTGGTCGATCTGCGCCTCCAGATCCACACTCATGCCAACCCCTCCGCGACCGGGGGCGTGCCGAAGCTGCGCCACACGTTGTCCAGGGTGTCGGCGACCACCTGCCACTGCCGCTGCCGCTCGGCGAACGCCTGCCGGCCGGTGTCGGTGATCGCGTAGTGCTTGCGCCGGCGGCCGGTCTCCGACCGGCCCCAGCTCGCCTCGACGTGGCCGAGTCGCTCCAGGCGGTGCAGCAATGGGTAGAGCATCCCGTCGGTCCACTCCATCCTGCCTCCGGAGAGCTCTGCGACCCGTTTGCCGATGGCATAGCCGTACGACTCGCCCTCGGACAGGATCCCGAGCACGAGCGGGGTCGCCGAGGCGGCGACCAGATCCTTGTCGATGCGCATGCGCACCTCCCTCACATACCTAGTTCTTCTAGGCATGAACCCTAGCTGTTCTAGGGGTGTGCTGGCGCCGTCTGCACCGAATCTCCACATATCCGACGGTAAAGACCACCCACCCAATAGGCTCGCCAACCGTGAGCGACCCCGAGGCACCACACCGACTGCGCGAACCCGCCCATCAGGTCTCCGAGCAGGCGCCGGCCTACTGGCGTACGGCCGAGGCGATCGGCGCGGTGATCTGGCTGGCACTGGCCGTCGGTGCCGCGGTCGCGGCGATCATGGTCCCGGGGGGCTTCTGGACCTGGATCCTCTGGCTCGTCGCCGTGTTCTTCGTCCTGGCGCCGGTGCCGGGGCTGACGTTCGTGCCCTCGATCCGGTTCCGGATCCATCGGTGGGAGGTGACCGACATCGCCGTCCACGTACGTCACGGGTGGCTCACCGTCGTCGACGAGATCGTGCCGCTCTCCCGGGTACAGACGGTCGACTCGACGCAGGGGCCGCTGATGCGGCGGTTCGGGCTGCGTACGGTCAAGGTCTCCACGGCCTCCTCGGCGGGCACCGTCCAGATCGCCTGCCTCGACGATGCGCTCGCTCTCGAGGTCGTCGCGAAGCTGGTCGCGATCACCGCCGCGACGCCTGAGGACGCGACGTGAGCACACCAGAGGTCCCTGACGTACCTGATGTTCCTGATGTTCCCGAGGTCTCCGACGCGCCCGTCGTTCCGGACGCGGAGTGGCAGCGGCTGGCCGGCTGGACGGCCGTCGTCAGCCCGCTCTCGACGCTGCGCCAGGCGATCATCCCGGCGGCGATCGCTGCCTTCGGTGCCGGACAGGCCAACCCCTTCATCGGCCTGATGATCGCCGCCGGCATCGCCGTGGTCGCGGCCCTGGCCGGCATGGTCCCGTGGCTGACCACGAGCTACCGGGTGACGCCGACGCACCTGGAGGTACGCAAGGGTCTGCTCAACCGCACCACCCTGACCGCCCGGCTCGACCGGGTGCGCAGCGTCGACCTGAACTCGACCCTCATCCACCGCGCGCTCGGGGTCACCAAGGTCAACGTCGGCACCGGGGTCGACGAGGGCCAGATCACCCTCGACTCGCTGACCAAGGACGCCGCCGCACGGTTGCGGCGCGAGCTCCTGCACTCGGCCCCCGCGCCCTCGGCGGCCGAGGTGCCCCCAGCTGCCGGACCCTCGCCATGGATCGACCCCGTCGAGGCCACCTCCGAAGGTGAGGTCGTCGCCAGGCTCGACTGGTCCTGGATCAGGTACGCCCCGCTCAACCTCAAGAACCTCGCGATCGCGGTCGGCGGTCTGGGCGCGGTCTTCGGCGCCTTCTCCGACCTCATCCCGTGGGAGTCCTTTGGGGTCCGGGTCACCAACGGCGAGGTCAACGGCGTCCCGGTCGAGGAGGTCGTGCGCACGCTGTACATCGCCGTGCCGATCGCGATCGTCGGGGCGGCCGCGGTGTGGGCGATCGGGTCGTGCGTCGGCTACGCGGTGCGTTGGTGGGACCTCCAGGTGGTGCGCGAGCAGGGCCGGGAAGGCACCACCCTGCGCCGCAGCTTCGGCCTGACCAGCACCCGCGCGACGACGGTGGAAGAGGCGAAGGTACGCGGCGCCACCTCCACCGTCGGCCCACTGATCGGCCTCGCCGGCGGCGCCGACCTCAACCTGCTGACGACCGGGCTCGACGACAACTCTCCGGCGGTCCTGCCGACGGCCCCGGAGCAGGTCGTCTCCGAGGTCGGCACCGACATCCTCGGCGAGGACGCGTTCTCTGCGGCGCTCACCGGCCACGGGCCGCGGCCACGCCGGCGCTACTGGTTCCGAGCCGTCGTCGCCACCGTCGTGTGGACGCTCGTCGCGCTCGTCCCGACCGTGCTGATCGGCGTCTTCGGCGACACCTGGATCTGGTGGATCCCCCTCGCCGTGCTGGTGCTGGCACTCGTTCTCGGGCTGCTCGGTGCCGAGCTGCGCCACCGCCACCTCGGCCACGCGCTCACCGACCGCTACCTGGTGGTCCGATCCGGCTCCTACACCGCCGTGCGTACCGCCCTGCAGACCGACGGCATCATCGGCTGGCGGGTGAGGCAGACCTACTTCGACCGCCGCGTCGGCCTGGCCCAGGTCACCGCGATGACCGCGGCCGGCCAGGAGCACGTCGACATCCCGGACGTGCCGCTCGAGACGGCCGTCGCGCTCGCGGCGGCGGCCACGCCGCGTACGGTCTCGGAGTTCATCGAATAACCCGTTCCACTTCGGACGGGATTCGGTGGATGATCCGGCCATGACCATCCAGATCCGACACCTCACCTTCGACTGCGCCGATCCCCGCAAGCTCGGGGAGTTCTGGTCGGCCGTCACCGGCTGGCACCTCTTCTACGACGAGGACCCCGAGGTGATCGTCGCCCGCAGCTTTCCGTCGAAGGAGCTGATGTTCCTCTTCGTCCCGGTGCCGGAGGCGAAGTCGGCGAAGAACCGGGTCCACATCGACATCAAGCCCGAGGACACCACCCGCGACGAGCTGGTCGAGCGGGCGCTCTCGCTCGGCGCGACCGTCTTCGGTGATCACCGCAAGGAGGACGGGACGGGCTTCGTCGCGCTCCGCGACCCCGAGGGCAACGAGTTCTGCATCGAGCGCGGCGAGCACGAGATGACCTCGAGCGGACCGATGACGATCGGGCTCACCATCTGACCGTCAACGGGCGAGCACCCCGACCCGCCCACCCGCACCGGCGGCCCAGCAGCTGCCCGTGACGCAGTCGACGGTGTGGAATCGGGTCTGGGTGGCTCCGAACGGCTTCCAGGAGCGGCCGTTGTCGTGGCTGATGTCGCTGCCGTTGGGGCCGACCGCGATTGCGGTCCGGCCACCGACCCAGGCCACCGCCTCGCGGTATCCGCCCAGGTCAGAGCTGGAGTTGGTCCAGGTGCGGCCACCGTCGGTGGAGTACGCCGCGCGGTCGACGCCGTCGTCCTCGAGGCCGAAGTCGCCACCGACCGCGATCCCCTGGCGAGGGTTGCGGAAGCCGAGCCCGAAGACGCCGGCGGCCTCGCCGGTCGCGATCGTGGAGTCGGCAGCCGACCAGGAACGGCCGCCGTCATGGGTGGCGTAGATCTTGGCGGCGGCGCCACCACCACCGATCCAGGCGTCGCGCGCCCCGGCGGTGACCAGGCAGGTCCCGCTGGCCGAGTAGCCGAACTCGCCCGGCGCCTCCAGGCCGCGCGTGTCCGCGATCGTCCAGGTGTCGCCACCGTCGGAGGTCGTGATGATGCGCCACTCGCCGTCGACCGGGTCGCTCATCGCGATCCCACGCCTGCCGCCGGGCCAGAAGTCGACGCAGTTGTAGAACGCGGTCGGCTCCGCGGACCGGAACGTCTCGGTCCAGGATGCTCCGCCGTCGGTCGTCTTGTAGATCCGGCTCGCCTCGCCCTCGCCGATGGAGAGCACCACCGCCTCGCTCGCCGAGCGTGCTTCCACGTCGCGGAAGAGCAGCCCCTCGGATCCCGGTGGCGAGACCTCGTCCCAGGTCCGGCCGCCATCGGTCGTACGGAACACTCCCCCGCCGTCCCCACCGACCCACGCGGTCCTGGCGTCGACGGCGTCCAGGGCCCGGAACCCCTGCGTCGTATCGACGTTCACGGACGTCCAGTCGGGAGCACCCCCTGGCGGCACAGCCTGCGCCGCCGGCGCGAACGTGAGGGTGGTGAGGGCGAGAGTGGCCGCCGCTGCGGCTCCGACAACGATGCGCACGAAGGATCACCCTGGCCCGGTGACGCCGTTCTGTCCACCGATCGGGCGAAAATCGTCCGCCGGTGATTGCGCGGACTCGGCAATTTTCTTCCGTGACCGGTTGGTAGCCCCTAAAGTGAGTCGCCGTGCCGCATGGCAGCGGCGCAGATTGCGGAGGTTGTCATGAGCAGTACGACACTGACCAGACGCGGAAGGTTGGCGGCTGCGGGACTCGCGGCCGCGGTGGCGGTTGCGATGCCGTACGCGGCAACGCACGCCGCGGAGCCGGATCCGCCCGCGACGGCCGCCGCCAAGAAGCCGACGCAGCACGGCAAGATCGTCTCGCTGATGCGCCACATGTCGCTGCAGCAGAAGGTCGGCCAGCTCTTCGTGATCGAGGTCTACGGACGCGACGCCAACAACGTCAGCGACACGGCGAAGGCCGGCAACCAGAAGCTCTACGGGGTGGACACCCCGGCCCAGGCGATCGCCAAGTACCAGCCCGGCGGCGTCATCTACTTCACCACCCGCGGCCCCGACAACATCGGTGACGCGGCCCAGGTGGCAACGCTCTCCAACGGTCTCCAGCGCGCCGCGCTGCAGCAGCGACCCAAGATCCCGCTCAACATCGCGGTCGACCAGGAGGGCGGCGCGCTCGTGGCCCGCTTCGGTCCGGCCAGCGGCGCCACCCAGATGCCCGGTCAGATGGCGCTGGGCGCCGACGGCTCGACCGAGGACGCAGCCCGGTCGGCCGAGGTGATCGGCACCGAGCTGGCCGCCGTCGGGGTCACCCAGGACTACGCGCCCGTCGCCGACGTCAACCTCAACCCCAACAACCCGGTCATCGGGATCCGCAGCGCCGGGGCCGACTCCGCCGCGGTCTCCGACATCGTCGCCGCCGAGGTCGGTGGGTTCGACGACGGCGGCCTCTCCTCGATCGCCAAGCACTTCCCCGGCCACGGCGACACCGGCACCGACAGCCACTACGGCCTGCCCGAGGTGACCCACAGCCGCGAGGAGCTCGAGGCGATCGACCTGCCGCCCTTCGAGGCCGCGATCGACGCCGGGATCGACGCGATCATGACGGCCCACGTGACCGTGCCCGCGATCGACCCGAGCGGCGAGCCGGCCACCATGTCGGAACCGATTCTCACCGGTCTGCTCCGCGAGGAGATGGGCTTCGACGGCCTGATCGTGACCGACGCCCTCGACATGCAGGGCGCGAGCGCCACCTACCCGCCCGACGTCGCCCCGGTCGAGGCGTTCCTCGCCGGCGCCGACCAGCTGCTCATCCCGCCGCAGATGGACACGGCGTACGCCGCGGTCCTCGACGCCGTCAAGGACGGCACCATCTCGCGCAAGCGGCTCGACGAGTCGGTCTACCGGATCCTGAAGCACAAGCTCGACAACAAGATCTTCGAGAGCCCGTACGTCGACCCGGCCGCCGCTCCGGCGGTCTTCAGCAACCCGGCGCACAAGGCCGACGCCCAGGCGATCTCCGATCGCACCACCACGCTGGTGAAGAACGACGACGGCCTGCTGCCGCTGGCGACCGGGGCGAAGAACGTCCTGGTCGCGGGCTGGGGCGTGGACACGACGGCGGGCATCGCCGCCGGGCTCCAGAAACGCGGCGCGACGACCCAGGTGCTGCAGTCGGGCACCGCTCCGACCGACGCGCAGATCGACGCCGCCGTCCAAGCCGCCGCGGGCAAGGACCTGGTCGTGGTGCCGACCAACAACGCCTGGCAGATCAACCCGGCGACCGGCCAGCCGACCCCGGCGGCCGTCGCCCAGACCAAGCTGGTCAAGGCGCTGCTCGCCACCGACGTCCCGGTGATCGTGACCGCGATGCGCAACCCCTACGACGTCACGTCCTTCCCCGAGGCCGCGACGGTCCTCGACACCTACGGCTACACCTCCCACCAGCTCGAGTCGCTGGTGCGGGTGCTCTACGGCGAGGTCAACCCGAGCGGCAAGCTGCCGGTCGAGATCCCCGACCTCTACCCACTGGGCCACGGACTGTCCTACTAGCAACCACACGAAGGCGGCCCTCCCGGAATCCGGGAGGGCCGTCTTCGTGCTGCTGGTGGGTCAGGAGCCGTACAGCGCCCGGATCCCGGCCGCGTCGGAGGCCTGGAACTCCAGGTCCTCCGAACCGCCGTTGCACTGCGGGTAGTGCATGATCGAGGAGGAGTCGTACGGGGTCAGCGCACGCCAGTTGTTGTCCTCGAAGCAGGTCGCCGCCTCCGGACGGGTGTGCTCGTGGCGGAACCCGAGGGCGTGACCGAGCTCGTGGCCGAGGATGTCACCCGGCTCCCAGTTGCCCGACGAGAAGATCGAGTCGTCGATGAGCACGTTCCGCGAGCGCTTCGAGGTCGAGGGGAAGAACGCCCGCGCGATGTACTGCGAGGTGCTGACCGGCTCGACCGAGAAGAGCACGTTGGAGTTGCGGGTGTTGCACGAGCCGTCCTGGGCGGGGACGTAGGTGAACTCGACCGCCGAGCTCGCCGCCTCCCACAGGCCGGCACCCTGGTCCATCGCCGAGACGATGCCGGCCTTGTCGGTGCCGAACTTGTTCGAGACACAGTAGGTCAGGTTGAGCGCCTGGGAGGCCGACCACTTGTCGTCCTTCCCGCTGACGGTGTTGACGATGAGACCGTCCTTGGGAATGTGCTTCGGCGTCGAGACCATCGACTCGTAGAACTTGTGCAGGTCACCCTGGTTGGACACGACCTCGTCGCCGTTGACGACGTACTGACCGTCGACGTCGACGTACGTGGATGCCTCGAACTCCTGGTAGCTCGGTGCCTCCTCGGCAGATGCGGGAACCATCGACGCAGTCAGCGCCGCGGCACCCGCAGCCGCGGCGATCATCATGGGAATACGAACTCGCATAGCTCTTCCTCCTGGATTCGTGAACGACCGCCGGCGATTGACGCCGGCGGCCACAGGAGATTCAAGCGTTGCGACTGGGGATGGACTATAGAAACTTCGGTGAAATTCCCGATGAACGGGCAAAACTTTCGAGACGAATTCCTGCGTTTGCCGTCAGGGTCCTCACGGAGCGGGCCAGATCACCTTGTCGCCGTCGTCGACGACGGCCTCGGCGAAGGACGTGTCGAACCAGGAGGCGGCCTGCTCGGGCGTGACCTGCTGCCCGGCGTACGCCGTCACGACCCCGGCCAGCGCCGCGACGTTGTCGGGGTCGACCGAGCCGAACCTGCCCGGGAGCGGGTTGTCGGAGGCGACCTTCACCTCGGTGCGCCAGATCGCCGTCTCGTGCTTCTCGTCGGACTCGGCGCCGGCCAGGTCGTGCTGGTAGCCGATGCACTCCTCGACGTGGTCGGCGCCGGCGCAGTAGGCGTAGCCCTTGAAGACGGCGCGCAGGAAGTCCTGGACCGCGGTCGGGTGCTTCTTCGCCCACGCGGGGTTGACGGAGTAGGCGCCCAGCGAGCCCGGTACGTCGAAGTCGGTCGGCTCCCAGACGGTGACCTTCTCCCCGGCCGCCTTGAGCTGGTTGGGCTCGTTGGAGACGAACCCGACCAGCGCGTCGACCTGGCCGCGGGGCAGGACGCCCGGGTCATAGCCGACCTTGACCTGCTTCACCTTCGTCATGTCCACACCGGCCTCCGCGAGCATCGCCTGCACGCCGACCGGCACCCAGCCCTTGTGGCCGAGGGTCTTGCCCTCGAGCTGCTTGAGGTCGGTGATGCCGGTGCCGGTCATCAGCACATCGAGGCCGGCGTTGGAGTAGGACGAGACGCCCAGCACCTTCAGGCCACTGGCGTTGGAGGTCATGATGTCCTGCTCGGAGAGCGGTCCGACCTGCACCTTCCCGGCCGCGATCAGCTTGGCGTTCTGGGAGACGTCGCCCGAGCCCGGCTGGAGCTCGACGTCGAGGCAGAGATCGTCGAAGTAGCCGAGCCGGTCTGCGGCGATGGCCTCCATGATCGAGGCCGACGCCTGCCAGTAGTAGCCCGACATGTAGGTGATCTTCCCGGCCTCCTGGTTCTGCTCGCAGCGCTCGGCCGAGACCGCGCTCCCCTGCTCACCGGCGGAGTCCGCCGAGGACCCGCAGGCGGTCAGCGCACCCATCAGGACGACCGCCGACATGAGGGCAGCAGCGATCGGACGTACGCGAGACATGAAGGGCTCCTTCAACTCGAGGATCAGGACTCGTGCCAGTGGAGCACTCGACGCTCGGCGAGCGTCACGAGCCAGAACAGCAACGACCCGAGCGCCGCGAGGACGAAGATCGCTGCCCACACCGTAGCCAGTCTGTTCTGCGAGCTGGCGACCTGTATCACGCTGCCCAGGCCGTCGGCCGACCCCGCGGCGGAGAGCTCGGCCACGACGGCGCCGATCATGGACAGCGGGAAGACGATCCGCAGGGACGCGAAGACGTAGGGCAGCGAGGCCGGCACCCGCAGGTGGCGCAGCACCTCCAGCCGGCTCGCGGCCACGGTGCGGTAGACCTGCAGCACCGGCGACGGCACCGTCCGCAGCCCGGTCGCCACGTTGATCAGGATCGGGAAGAAGCAGACCAGGGCGGTCAGGACGACCTTCGGTCCCATCCCGAACCCGAGCGCGACCACGAGCAGCGGCGCGATCGCCACCAGCGGGGTCACCGAGAGCACGACCGCCACCGGCATCACCGCACGCCGCACCACCGCGACCTCGCTCACCACGACCGCGAGCGCGAAGGCGGCGACGAACCCGATCCCGAGCCCCACCAGCGCCTCGCCGAGGGTGACCAGGGTGTTGCTCAGGAAGTAGCCCGGCTCCTCGCGCAGCACGCTCGCGATGTCGCCGAGCGGCGCGAACAGGTAGGGCATCCGCCGCGCGCCCAGCTCCCAGGCGAGCCCGAGCACCACGACGAGGAGGACGAACGGGAGCCAGTAGGCCGGGCGGAGCAGCCGGGTGCGGCGGCGCAGGCGGCGCGCGGCGAGCTGCTCGGGGGTGGGGACGACCAGATGTGGTCGCTGCCGAGGAGCCGGCTGCGTACCGGAGTCCAGGGTCACGAGACGACCTCTCCGTGGCTGAAGGCGTCTCGCAGGCTGCCACGGAGGGCGAGCTCGTAGGCGTGGAACTCGGGCGAGGTGAGGAGCTCCTGGTGACGGGGGCGAGGCAGGTCGATGTCGATGACGTCGGTGATCCGCCCCGGTCGCGGAGCCATCACCACGACCTTGTCGGACAACCTGACCGCCTCGGAGATCGAGTGGGTGACGAAGACGACCGTCGCGCGGGTCTGCTCCCACAGCTCCAGGAGCTGCTCCTGAAGAGCCTCGCGGGTGAACTCGTCGAGCGCACCGAAGGGCTCGTCGAGAAGGAGTACGTCGGGGCGGAGCCCGAAGGCACGTACGATCGCGGTCCGCTGCTTCATGCCACCCGACAGCTCGGCGGGGAGCTTGTGAAGCGACTCCCCCAGGCCGACCTCGCGCAGCATCGCCTCGAGGTCGGGACGGCCGCGGTCGTACTCGTCTCTTGGGCGCTGCCGGTTGACCTTGTGGGGCAGCGTCACGTTGCCGAGCACGCTCAGCCAGGGCAGCAGCGCCGGAGACTGCGGCACGAACCCGAAGGCCTTCGCCTCGGCGGCCTCCTTCGGGGTGAGGCCGCACACGGTGATCGTGCCGGCCTCCGGCTTCTCCTGCCCGCTGATCAGCCGCAACAGCGTCGACTTGCCGCACCCCGAGGGCCCGATGATGCTCACGAACGTGCCGGGCTCGATGGTCAGGTCGATGTCATCGAGGGCGATCAGCTCGGAGAGATCTGCCTGCTCGTAGAGACGACGGACCCCGTGCATCTCGATCGTCGCGCTGCCCACGCCTCAAACGGTAGTCCACAGCATCTTCTGGATAGTCTGACGGGCGTGCGTATCGCCACCTGGAACATCAACTCCATCCGCTCCCGCATCGACCGCGTCGAGGCCTTCGTCGAACGACACTCGATCGACGTGCTCGCCGTGCAGGAGACCAAGGCCAAGCCCGACCAGATCCCGACGATGGGGCTGGAGGCCCGTGGCTACGAGGTCGCCTCGGTCGGCTACGACCAGTGGAACGGCGTCGCGCTGATCTCCCGGGTCGGTCTCGCCGACATCGAGGTCGGGTTCGAGGGGATGCCTTCGTTCAAGGACGTCGCGGAGGCTCGGGCCCTCTCGGCCACGTGCGGCGGCGTACGCGTCACCTCGGTCTATGTCCCGAACGGCCGTAAGCCCGACGACCCCCACTACGCCTACAAGCTGGAGTGGCTGGCCGCGCTGCAGAAGGCCGCGACGGCCTGGCACGACGGACCCTCGGCGATGGTCGGCGACTGGAACGTCTGCCCCTTCGACGAGGACTGCTTCGACCCTAAGCAGTTCGTCGGCAAGACCCACCTCACCCCCGCCGAGCGCGACGCCTTCTTCGCCATCGAGAAGGACTTCAAGGACGTCGTACGCCCCTTCGTGCCCGGTCCCGACGCCTACACCTACTTCGACTACTACCGGCAGCGGTTCGAGCGCAACCGCGGGCTGCGCATCGACTTCGTCCTCGGCTCACCCTCGTTCGCCTCGCGGGTGACCGGCGCGTTCGTCGACCTCGACGAGCGCAATCCCGCGATCGGCACCGGCGCGCCCTCCGACCATGCCCCGGTGATCGTCGACCTCGCCGACTGAGGCCGGCTACTTCGGGGGCTTCGGCGGCAGCGACTCGGCCGTGGCGACGCCGCGCCTGATCCAGTCGGTGAGCGCGTCGCCACCGACCAGGTCGGCGGCGACGTTGACGTAGCCGGACATCGTCCGGGCGCCCATGGTCATCGGTTCGGCGCCCGCGGCGATGGCGGTCTCGTAGGCCGACCTGCCGGTGCGGACGAGCAGGTCGTCGGCGCCGACCGCGCACGCCATGTTGCCGTTCACCATGAACGCCAGCCCACCGAACATCTTCACCTCGGTGGTGCCGGCGGGCATCAGGTCCCGCACGCGTTCGGCCAGCTCGACGTTGTAGGCCATGCCTCCATGGAACCACGAACCGCCGACCGTGCCCATCGAACGAATTGTCGGTGGTCCCTGCGAAGATCGATGGCATGGAGATCTGGATCCTCGTGCTCGGGCTGGTGATCGGTCTTGCCCTGGGCGTCGTTCTCGGGGCGCTGTGGGCGCGGGCCCGGAGCGTGGGGACGGTCGCGGCGGGGATGGTGGACCAGGCCGAGGTGATGCAGGGGCTCGACCGGCTCAGCGACCAGATGCAGCATCTCGACCGGGAGCGGGCCCGCTGGCAGGGGCAGTTCGAGACAGAGGTCGGGCGGCTTCAGACCGAGACCCGATCGCTGTCGACGGCGTTGCGGAAGCCCCAGGTCAGAGGCCGCTGGGGCGAGATGCACCTGCGCCGCGCGGTGGAGCTGGCCGGCCTGGTGGACAAGTGCGACTTCTCCGAGCAGGTCCATCTCGAGGACGGGCGCCTACGCCCCGACCTGGTGGTGCACCTGTCCGGCAACAAGGAGCTGGTCGTCGACTCCAAGGTCCCCCTGGACGCCTACCTCGATGCCGCGTCCGCGGACAACGAGGACGACTACCGCGCTCACCTGCGCAGGCACACCGCCCAGCTGCGTACGCATGTGGACCAGCTGGCCTCGAAGTCCTACTGGCGCTTCCTGGAGGAGTCGCCCGAGTTCGTCGTGCTCTTCGTGCCGGCGGAGTCGTTCCTCTCGGCTGCGCTGGAGACCGAACCCGGCCTGATCGAATACGCCGCGGAGCGCCGGGTCGTGCTGGCCTCACCGACGACGCTGATCGCGCTGCTTCGCACCGTGGCGCACGGATGGTCCCACGAGGCGCTCGCCGAGCAGGCCCGGGAGATCCACCGGCTCGGCCGTGACCTGCACCAGCGCCTCTCCACCATGTCCAGCCACCTGGACGGGATCGGGCGCTCCCTCAACACCGCGGTGACCCGCTACAACCAGGCGATCGGATCTCTCGACAACCGGGTCCTGGTGGCCGCCCGTCGTTTCAATGAATTATCGGTAACCGACGATGAGCTCGAGACGCCGCGTCCCGTGGAGATACGCGCTGTGGAACGACTGAGCAGCGTAAGGGAGGATGATCGGCGCGCCGCCGAAAACGACGGTGTGCCGGGCCCTACCGTGGGTTCTGATACACAGGCTGCATACGAGAGATCGTGACCCCATGAGCGAGCGCCAGCGAGCGACCATCGGCGTCCTGCCGTCGCGTCGGCATGGTGGTGCCTGCGCGGAGGCGGCGGCATGAGTCAGCGCACCATCTGGGAGGAAGGACGCGAGTCCGGCCGCCATGTTGTCGCGCTCGGATCCGCCACCTCGCTGACGGTGACCTTCGTCGATCTGCTCGTCGACGACCAGATCGGCCTGCTCTTCGACTTCGCCTTCGTGGCGATCGCGCTGACGCTCGCGCTGATCGTCAGACCCAGCGACTTCTTCGTGGTCGGCGTGCTTCCGCCGCTGATCATGCTCGGCATCTTCATCCTGCTGGCCGCGACTCAGCCCGGGTCGATCGCCGACGCCGGGGACGGCTTCGTCCAAGCCGTGGTCAGTGGCCTCGGACACCACGCGATCAGCCTGTTCATCGGCTACGCCCTGTGCCTGGGCTGCCTGGTGATGCGCCGCCGCGTCCTGAAACAGCGCACCGAGACCCGCGACGAGGTCGAGCGCGAGCGCGCCCTGGCCTCCTGAGCGATCAGTCCAGCGCCAGGAACCCGGAGACGTCGCCGGCACCCTGACGGATGACCTCGGGCTCACCGTCGGACCAATCGATGACCGTGGTCGGCTCGGCCGGGGTTTCACCGGCATCGATCACGATGTCGACCTGATGGTCGAGCGCCTCCTTGACGTTCCACCCGAAGACCTCCGGCTCGGTCTCGCCGGGCAGGATCAGCGTCGAGGACAGCAGCGGCTCACCGAGCTCCTCGAGCAGCGCCTGCACGACGGCATGCTCGGGGATGCGTACGCCGACAGTCTTCTTCTTCGGGTGCATCAGCCGTCGCGGCACCTCGGGGGTCGCCGGGAGGATGAACGTGTAGGGCCCCGGAGTCGCGTGCTTGATCGCCCGGAAGGCGCTGTTGTCGACGTGGACCATCGTGCCGAGCTGGGCGAAGTCCTTGCAGATCAACGTGAAGTGGTGGCGGTCGTCGAGACCACGGATCCGCAGGATCCGGTCGCGCCCGTCCTTGTTGCCGATCCGGGAGCCGAGGGCGTAGCCGGAGTCGGTCGGGTACGCGATCAGCTGGTCGTCACGCAGGGCATCGACGACCTGGCTGATCAGACGGGACTGCGGGTTGTCAGGGTGTACGTCAACGAAGCGAGCCACTCCCGCACCCTAGCGCCTCTCGCTGGCCGGTTCCTTCATCACGGTATGCAGGTCAAGGCGCACATCCCGTGCGGAACTCCGCGGGGGATGTGTTACTTCGGCTGCATACCTTGACGAAGGAACAACCTCAGCCGCGCGCCGCGGCCGCCTTGAGGTCCTTGCGGAGCTCGGTGGGGAGCGCGAAGATCAGCGACTCCTCGGCACTCTTGTGCGCCAGCGCGTCGGGGAAGCCACGGTCCTTGAGGAACTCGACGACACCCTCGACCAGCTTCTCGGGCACGCTTGCTCCGGAGGTGACCGAGACGTTGCGTACGCCCTCGAGCCAGGACTCGTCGATCTCGCCTGCGTCGTCGACGCGGTAGGCGGCCTTGGCACCGGCCTCGAGGGCGACCTCGACCAGGCGGACCGAGTTGGAGGAGTTGCCGGAGCCGACGACGATGACCAGGTCGCTGCCCCCGCCGATCTCCTTGACGGCCTGCTGGCGGTTCTGGGTGGCGTAGCAGATGTCGTCGCTGGGCGGGTCGAGCAGCTCGGGGAACTTCTCCCGGAGCGCGGCGACCGTCTCCATGGTCTCGTCGACCGAGAGGGTGGTTTGGGAGAGCCAGACGACCTTGGAGGGGTCCGCGACCTCGACACCGGGTACGTCACCGGGGCCCTCGACGAGCGTGGTCGCCTCCGGCGCCTCACCCATGGTGCCCTCGACCTCCTCGTGACCGGCGTGACCGATGAGCAGGATGCTGTAGCCCTCGCGCGCGAACCGCTTGGCCTCCAGGTGGACCTTGGTGACCAGGGGGCAGGTCGCGTCGATCGTCTTCAGCTCACGCACCGCGGCGTCGGCGTGGACCGCCGGCGAGACGCCGTGGGCGGAGAAGACGACGGTCGCACCCGAGGGCACCTCGTCGAGCTCGTTGACGAACACCGCGCCGCGGTTGCGCAGATCGTCGACGACGTGCTTGTTGTGCACGATCTCCTTGCGCACATAGACCGGCGCACCGTAGAGGTCCAATGCCTCCTCGACCGTGATCACGGCCCGGTCCACCCCCGCGCAATAGCCGCGCGGCTCCGCGAGGAGGACAGCCTTCTCGTCGTCGGAGATCAGGCGTGGGGTGCCGAGGTCGATGCTCATGGCTTCAGTCTAGAGACCCGGCCTGAGAACGCCGAGTCGGCTCATCCTGACCGCCACCCTCGCCGAGTCGGCTCGTCATGACGCGCCGACTCGGCCGGGATCTGGGTCAGGATG
>NZ_JBHVGB010000011.1:0-4479 GCF_042801335.1 Nocardioides sp. NPDC057577
GCGGTGACCCAGTAGGGCGTGTCGGGCTCCGGGGGCGTGGTGAACCGGGCGTTGGGCAGGTAGAGCCGGTCGCGGTAGGCGGCGACGGTCGTCGGCACGTCGAAGTCGTCGCTGGTCAGTGTGTCGACCTGGACGCCGCGGGAGCCGGACTTGTCGAGATGGATGACGGCGATCTCGTTGTTGAAGTTGCGGACGACGTACAAGGTCCTGCCGAGCAGCAGCATGCCGTCGCCGTTGGTGAGGCCGGCGCCACCGAGGTCGACGGTAGTGGTCGCGCCGGTGCGCGGGTCGACGCGGTGGAGGAGCCCGGTGGTCGAGTTGACCACCAGCAGTCCGCGGCCGTCCGGAGTGGCGGTGATGCCGTTGGCGTTGAAGCCCGCCACCTGCTCCCAGTCCCCGGTGAGCGGGAGGGTGCGGACCGGGCCTCGCCCGAGCGGCACGGCGTAGAGCTGGGCCTGCTGGGAGTCGGTGAACCACGCCTTGTGGCGGGTGAGGACGACGTCGTTGACGAAGCTGGCGGCGGTGGTGAGGTGGTGGTCGGCGAGGACATGGCCGGTGCGGGTGTCGATCACCCTGGCGGTGCCGCTGGGGCCGCCGGCGGCGAAGAGGCGACCGTGGCGGTCGACCTTGACGCCGACGGTGGCGGTGCCGGGGCCTTGGGCGACCACCTTTCCGCGGCCGGTTCGTAGGTCGACGCGGTAGATGTCGCCGTCCACGCGCGACCCGAACCAGGCCGTCGGCCCGCCTCCGATCGCGATGCCCTCGGGCTGGAAGCCGGGCGGGAGGTCGAATCTCTTGGGGAAGTCCGTGTGTGCGTCGGCCGTGGCTGGGACGAGGGCCGCGACCAGTGCCGCGGCGAGCAGGGCGATACGGATCCGGAACATCGTTGCTCCTGACGGGGTCGGCGCCGCCCGAGCCGGCGTGGAAGACGGCTGCTTTCGCCTACCGTACGCCGCGGGCCCGATAACCCGTGGCGACTCGGGGTGAGCAGGTGGGAGCGTGGGCCTCATGACCAACGCCATGATCCTTCCCGCCGGCTACACCGAGCGGCCGTTGGCGCTGGCCGATGCCGGCGCCGTCACCCGGGTGATGGCGGCGAACGAGCTGGCCACCGCGGGCGAGGTGATGATCGAGGAGTCCGACATCATCGCCGACTGGCAGCGACCGTCCTTCGACGTCGGTGCCGCCACGGTCGGCGTGCTCGGACCCGACGGCGAGCTGGTCGCCTACGCGGAGTGCTCCGGCGGCGCCCGTGCCGATGCCGCCGTCCACCCCGAGCACTGGGACCGCGGGATCGGCACCGCCCTGGCCGGCTGGATAGGCGCCCGCGCGGCCGAGCTCGGCGAGCCGGTCATCGGCATGCCGGTCCCCCAGGGCTCACCCGGCGACCGGCTGCTGGAGTCGCTGGGCTGGTTCCCGCGCTGGGAGTCCTGGGTCCTGGCGCTGCCGCAGGACGCGGCGATCCCGGTGCGGGAGCTGCCCGAGGCGTACGCCCTCAGGGCTGCGACGCCGCACGACCACGAACAGGTGTGGACGGTGGTCGAGGACGCCTTCCTGGAATGGTCCGAGCGCGAGCGGGAACCCTATGCGGACTGGGTCGCCACGACCATCGAGCGACCCGGCGCCGAGCCGTGGAACCTCCGCGTGGTCACCGACTCTGACGGCGCGGTGGTCGCCGCGGCGGTGCTGGTGATGACCGAGGACGGCCGGGAGGGGTACGTCAGCAAGCTGGCCACCCGCAAGGACCAGCGCAACCGTGGCCTGGCCCAGGCGCTCCTCGCCGACGCGTTCGGCGCTGCCCGCGCTCACGGAGCGACGCGCGCGACCCTGTCGACGGACTCTCGCACCGGCGCCCTGGACCTCTACCTCCGCGTCGGCATGGAGGTCGAGTCGACCTGGGTGCACCGCGCGACCCGGCCCTGATCCCACCTGGACGCGCCGCGCTGGGCTACCATCTTGCGTCCAGGAGGTGGACAGACATGTCCGACGTACTGATCCGAGGTCTCTCGGATGACGAGCTCGCGCGCATCGACACCGAGGCGGCGCGGCTCGGGCTCACCCGCAACGAGTATCTCCGCCGATGGTTCACGCCCGACGCACTGCGTCCGCTGCCACCGGCGCGACCCGTGGCCGGCGGCGACTTCGCGAAGTTCGCCCCGCTCGCCGACCGGGGTCTGATGCGTGACGCATGGTCGTGAGGCGACCCTGGCTGATGCACCGGTCGGCACTCGCCCGGATGTCCACCAGCCCCGACGCTGAGAAGTGGTCCCGCCTGATCGAGCTGGGACAAGTACGCATCACCACCACCACACTGCTCGAGATCGGCCACCTGGCCCGATCCGAGCGGGAGTGGTCCGATCTCGTCGAGGACGTGCCGGTCATCCACATGCCGCTCGCGACCCTCACGCCGCGTACCGAGGCACGGGCGCTGGAGATCCAGCGCATCGTGCTGCGCGAGGGTCGTCACCGGGCGCCGTCGGTCCCGGACCTGCTCGTCGCCGCGGTCGCGGAGGAGGCCGACCTCACGGTCCTCCACGCCGACAACGACGTCGACCTGATCACCCGCACCACCGGCCAGTCCGTCGAGCGCCTGCGCCTGTGACCTAACCCGTCGAGTCGGCTCGGCGGGTGCTTCTGGGCTGGTGGCGGGGTGCGCTATCGCGACCGTCGACCAGGGTGTGCGATAGCGTGCCGCGCTGCGGATCGACAGGGGCCGGCCACGGGTTGATCCCGGGGCCGATAGAACATGCGCATGCACGCTGACCCCCACCAGTCTGCAGGCCCCCGGACGAGCCTCGTGACCACGTTCGGCGAGATCGATGTCACCGGTCCGATGGCGCCGGTGCTCGGCGGCCTCCCGGGCTCGTTGACGGCACAGGCGACGCTGTGGCTCTCGACCCGCCTGGCCGCCGCGGTCCGTTCCTACGTCGACGGGCTGGCCGACCTCGGCGCGCCTGTCCCGGAGGAGTCCGAGATCTGCCCGCGCCCGACCGAGACCGACTACCTCCCACCGACGGGTCCGCCGGGCCTCGCCGAGGTCGGCGGCTGGTCGACCGAGGCGCTGACCGAGGCAGCCCGTCGCGTACGCGATGCCGCCGATGCTGTCGAGTCACACCTGCCCGAGGTCCCGGGGCTGCTCACCGCCGCCACGCCGGAAGAGCGAGACGCCGAGGTACGCAGCGGCGAGCTGCTCCTCAAGGCACTGCGCCATGCCCGCTGGGCGATGCACGACGGGGCCGTGAACCTGGATGCCGCGCTGGCCGAGCTCACCGAGGCGACCACGCTGGCGGTGGCGGCCGGCCACCCGCTGCTCGACGACCCGCAGACCCACCCGGCGAGCATCACCGCCGCCCTCGCCCGGGTCGTCCGGGCCGATGCCACGATCGCCGCGGCGCTCCATGACATCGAGTTCCCCGAGAGCCCGAGCTCTCGGATCGCCGCCTACCTGGCCCGGGTCAAGGCGACCCGCCAGGTCGTCGCCTCGCTCGGCGAGGAGGGCGCGGGGGCGCTCGCGGTCGGCAACGTCGCCAAGAGCGCCGGCGGCGTGGTCGGCAAGGGCAGCGCGTACGTCCGGTTCCTGCGTACGACCCTGCTCGGCCTGACCCGGTCCCGCTCGCTCGGCGCGCTGCGGCAGTTCGCGCGCGGGAGCGCCAACGGCGGGTTCCTGCGATTTCTCATCGGCGCCCGGCTCGCTCGCGGGGTCGGCTGGATCTTCCTGCCGCTGACGATCCTCACCGGAGCGATCGACGCGGTGACCGGCGGCGGCGAGAGCGGCGTACGCGGCTGGGCCAACCGCGTCGTCGGACTCGCCGGCGCAACCGGAGCGGCGGTGCTGCTGGTGACCCAGCTGCGCTGGACCGCGGCGGGCCCCGCGGCGCTCAGCCTCGCCGGCGCCGCGGTGCTCGCCTTCAGCCTCTGGTCGCTGGGCACGATGGTCTGGGACCACCGAGCCCGGATCGGGACCTTCCTGGGCGCCGTCGGGAGCCGGCTCAGAACAGCTCGCGGACCTTCTCGATCGGCCGGGCGAGCACACCGCGGTCGCCCTTGATCACGATCGGGCGCTGCAGCAGCGCCGGGTGCTTCACCATCAGCTCGACCAGCTCGTCCTCCGAGAGGTCGCGGTTGCCCAGGTCGAGCTCCTTGTAGACCGGCTCCCGCTTCCGCAGCACGTCGCGAGCGCTCAGGCCGGTCTTCGCCAGGATGTCCCTGACCTCCTCGGCCCGCAGGCCGAGCACGTGGTAGTCCACCTTCTCGAAGTCGATCCCCTCCTCCTTGAGGAGGACGAACAGGTTCCGACACGTCGTGCAGGTCGGCTTCTCGTACACGGTGATCTGATCCACGCGGCCACCCTAGCCCGCGGGTCGGTGCGCTATCGCGGCGGGCGACCAGGGTGTGCGATAGTGCGCCGACCTACGCCCAGCGGAGCAACAGGACGGGCCTCGCCGAGTCGGCTCATCCTACCGAAAAGCTCGTCGAGTC
>NZ_JBHVGB010000011.1:4489-64176 GCF_042801335.1 Nocardioides sp. NPDC057577
ACACGGGGAGGTGGGGCTGCTGACCACCCGCCCCCCCCGACGCCGGATCCCGTCAGAACAAGCCGGGTCGGCGCGGGTCAGGCGCGGGGAGGGCGGATGAGGCCTTCCTGGGCGACCGTGGCCGCGAGGGTGCCGTCGGCGGTGAAGACGCGGCCGATGGACAGGCCGCGGCCGCCGTACGCCGAGGGGCTCTCCTGGTCGTAGAGCCACCACTCGTCCGCGCGGAACGGCCGGTGGAACCAGATGGTGTGGTCCAAGGACGCCATCTGGATGCCCTTGTGGTCCAGCGAGTGGGCGGCCAGGGAGGCGCCCAGGAGGGAGATGTCGGAGGCCCAGGTGAAGGCGCCGCGCTGGATGTCAGGGGCGTCGGGGAGGGAGGCGCCCAGACGGATCCAGAGGCGCTGCTGCGAGGGGCGTGTCGGGTCGGGCTCGAGGCCGAGCAGCGAGTTGCCGACGGCGCGGATCTCGACCGCCTCCCACTCGCGCGCCAGCGAGACCGCCTCGGGGCTTCCGGAGTCGGCCATCATCTTGAGGAAGTCGATGCACTTCTCCGGCGGCGGCACCGACGGCATCGCGTCCTGGTGCTCGAAGCCGGTCTCCTCGCGCTGGAAGTTGGCGGTGAGGTAGTAGATGTCGCGCCCCTTCTGGCGCGCGCTCACCCGCCTGGTCTCGAAGGAGCGCCCGTCGCGGATCCGCTCGACGTCGTAGACGATCGGGTAGGACGGGTCGCCCGGCAGCAGGAAGTAGGAGTGCATCGAGTGCACGGTGAAGGCCGGGTCGGCCGACCGCACCGCGGCCATCAGCGCCTGGGCGGCCACCTGGCCGCCGTAGGCGCGGCCCCGCGAGTTACGGGTCGTGGTGGCACCGTGGTAGAGGTCCTTGTCGATCTCGACCAGGTCGAGCACGCCTACCAGCTCGGCCACTGCCTGATCCGCCGCTACGGCGTCGGTCGTCATGTGAGTGAGTGTCTCTCAATCCTTCTCAGGGTTGTCATCGGGGTCGGGGCCGTTCAGCCCGGCCAGGAACTGCTCGAACTGCTCGCCGAGCTCGTCGCCGGTCGGCAGCGGCTCGTCGGGAGCCAGGAGCGAGCGTCCGGACTCCTCACCGCGCTGGAAGGTGTCGTACTGCTGCTCGAGAGCGGCCACGACCTCCCGCACCTCCGCATTGTCCTCGATGTAGGAGGCGATCTCCTCCTCGCGGCGCTGGGCCTCGGCCTCCAGGTCGGAGACCGGGATCGTCAGCCGGGCCGCACGCTCGAGGGCCTCGACGAGCACGACCGCCGCTGCCGGATAGTCGCTCTGGGCCAGGTAGTGCGGCATGTGCACCACGAAGCCGCCCGCCGGGTGGCCCCACTCCCCCAGGCGTACCTCCACCAGGGCCTGGGCCGAGGCCGGGATCCGGATCTCGCCCTTCCAGGGGCTCTCCCAGACCTGGCCGGTGAGCTCCTGCGCCGGGTCGTTGGCGTGCCTGGTCGT
Source organism: Nocardioides sp. NPDC057577 (assembly GCF_042801335.1). Lineage (NCBI taxonomy): Bacteria > Bacillati > Actinomycetota > Actinomycetes > Propionibacteriales > Nocardioidaceae > Nocardioides > Nocardioides sp. NPDC057577. The sequence continues at coordinate 5,965 of NZ_JBHVGB010000011.1, forward strand.
GGTCAGCGGCCGGGTGTGCGGCACCGCCATCGGGACCGAGGCGAGCGCGATCACCTCGGTCACGCCGAGGCGCTCGACGACCTCGCGTACGGCGCCGGCGAAGGCCTCCCAGCGGTTGTCCGGCTCGGGGCCGTGCAGCAGGAGGTAGGGGGCATCGCCGGTGTCCTTGAGCAGCCGGACGACCAGCCGCGGGGCGTCGAAGGACTCGTAGTGGTCGCTGACGAACGAGATCGCCGGGCGCCGGGCCCGGTAGTCGTGGAGCTCGTCGACGTCGAACGTCGCCACCACCGGCGCGCGCCTCGATGTCTGGACCAGATGGGCCGCGGCCCGCTCGGCGGCCTTGCCCGCATCGAGGAAGCCGTCCAGGACGACCACCAACGGCAGCTGGTCACCACCGGCAAGGATGATCTCCTCGGGCAGGTCGTCCACGATGTGCACCAGTCGTGATCCGGCCATCGGTGTCTCCTCCCGTTGCGTACGGCCCTTGCGGACCTCGTCGTCGCTCGCCTCGCCAGGGATCGCGACCCTGGGGCTCAACCTTCTCAATACACGCTTCCACATGACGACAGCGCAGCATTCTGGACGCCCACGTTATTCCCAAGCCGACGCGCGGAGACCGGCGACCTCCGCTGCGGCAGGCGATGTGACCTCCCCCTCGGTGCGGCCGTTGTTACTAGCGGGTAATGTAGGCGACGGGCACCACCCGTGCCCGCACCACCAGCGTTGCCAAGCGGCAACCGACCGGCAACCCACATGGAGTGACACGGTGACCCGACAGCTGCGAGAAGTCGTCTTCGTCGACGGCGTACGCACACCTTTCGGCAAGGCCAAGGGCCAGTACGCCGAGACCCGCGCAGACGACCTCGTCGTCAAGCTCATCCGTGAGCTCACGCGCCGCAACCCCGAGCTTCCCCCCGAGCGGATCGACGAGGTCGCCATCGCCGCGACCACTCAGATCGGCGACCAGGGCCTGACGATCGGGCGCACCGCGGGCCTGCTCGCCGGGCTCCCGCAGTCCGTCCCGGGCTACGCGATCGACCGCATGTGCGCCGGCGCGATGACCGCCGTCACCACGACCGCCGGCGGCATCGCCTTCGGCGCCTACGACGTCGTCATCGCCGGCGGTGTCGAGCACATGGGCCGCCACCCGATGGGTGAGGGCGTCGACCCCAACCCGCGGATCATCTCCGAGAAGCTCGTCGACCCCTCCGCGCTCGTCATGGGCAACACCGCCGAGAACGTCCACGACCGCTACCCGGCGATCACCAAGGAGCGCACCGACGCGTTCGCCGTCCGCTCCCAGGAGCTGGCGGCCAAGGCGTACGCCGACGGCAAGATCCAGCCCGACCTGGTCCCCGTCGCCACCCGTTCGGCCGAGAACGGCTGGGGCCTGGCCACCACCGACGAGCCGATGCGTCCCGGCACCACCACCGAGGACCTGGCCAAGCTGAAGACCCCGTTCCGTCCGCACGGCCGCGTCACCGCGGGCAACGCGGCGGGCATCAACGACGGCGCGACCGCCTCGCTGCTGGCCTCCGAGGAGGTCGCCCGCGAGCTCGGTCTGCCGATCAAGATGCGACTGGTGTCGTACGCCTTCGCCGGCGTCGCCCCCGAGGTCATGGCCGTCGGCCCGATCCCCTCGACCGAGAAGGCGCTGGCCAAGGCCGGGCTCACGATCGACGACATCGAGGCCTTCGAGGTCAACGAGGCGTTCGCGATCCAGGTGCTCGCGTTCCTGGACAACTTCGGCATCGCCGAGGACGACGAGCGCGTGAACCCCTACGGCGGCGCGATCGCGTTCGGTCACCCGCTGGCCTCCTCCGGTGTGCGGCTGATGATCCAGCTCGCGCGCCAGTTCGAGGAGCGCCCCGAGGTCCGCTACGGCCTCACCACCATGTGCATCGGCCTGGGTATGGGCGGCACGGTCATCTGGGAGAACCCGAACTGGAACGGCAAGGAGGCCTGACATGACGGACATCAACACGCTCCTCGCCGACGTCGAGAAGCTCTTCACCGACGACGAGGTCGTCACCGCGGCCAAGCTGGCGAAGATCAACCTGCCCTCCGGCAAGGTCCTCGGTCTGGTCACCCTCGACAACGGCCACGACCACACCCGCCCGAACACCTTCGGGCCGAAGTCGCTGGTCGAGCTCAACACCGCGTACGACGCGGCCCTGGCCGACTCCGAGATCGACGCGATCGCGGTGACCGGCAAGCCGTTCATCCTCGCGGCCGGCGCCGACCTGACCTCGCTGCAGGCGGGCGGCCCCGACGGGATCCGTACGATCGCCGAGCTCGGCCACGCGGTCTTCCGCAAGCTGGGCGACGGCAACGGGACGGCGAAGAAGCCCTCCTTCGGCTTCATCAACGGGCTCGCGCTCGGTGGTGGCCTCGAGGTCGCGCTGCACGCCGACTACCGCACGATCCAGGACTCGGTGCCGGCCGTCGGCCTGCCCGAGGTCATGCTCGGCCTGATCCCCGGCTGGGGCGGCGGCTACCTGCTGCCGAACCTGATCGGTCCGGCCAAGGCCGCCAAGGTCTTCATCGAGAACCCGCTCAACAACGGCAAGGTGCTCAAGGGCGCCGAGGCCTTCGACCTGGGCATCGCGGACGCGATCTTCGGTGGCGCCGACTACCTCGAGCAGTCGCTGCTGTGGGCCGACAAGGTGCTGACCGGTGACGTCACCGTCGAGCGGGCCGAGATCGACCGGGGCGAGGGCTGGGACGAGGCCGCCAAGAACGCCGGCTTCTTCGCATGGGCCAAGACCGGCGACGCCTCCCCTGCCGCCAAGAAGGCAGTCGAGCTGCTCACCCTGGCCAAGACGGCGACCCGCGACGAGGGCTTCGCGGCCGAGGACGACGCCCTCGTGGCGATGTCGAAGACCCCGCAGCTGCTTGCCTCGCTCTACTCCTTCGACCTGGTGCAGAAGCGCGCCAAGCGTCCCGCCGGCGCCCCCGACAAGGCACTCGCGCAGAAGGTCACCAAGGTCGGCATCATCGGTGCCGGGCTGATGGCCTCGCAGTTCGCGCTGCTGTTCGTCCAGCGTCTCAAGGTGCCTGTCGTCATGGTCGACCTCGACCAGGAGCGTGCCGACAAGGGTGTGGCGTACGTTCACGCCGAGCTCGACAAGAAGCTCGCCAAGGGACGCGCGAGCCAGGATGCGACCAACCGCCTCAAGGCACTCGTGACGGCTTCGGTCGACTACGCCGAGGCCTTCACCGACGCCGACTTCATCATCGAGGCCGTCTTCGAGGAGATGGGCGTCAAGAAGACCGTCTTCGCCAACGCCGAGGCCGTCGCGCCGGAGACCGCGGTCTTCGCCACGAACACCTCGAGCCTCTCGATCACGGAGATGGCGGCCGACCTGAAGAACCCCGAGCGGGTCGTCGGCTTCCACTTCTTCAACCCGGTCGCGGTCATGCCGCTGCTGGAGATCATCCGCGGCGAGAAGACCTCCGACGCGGCCCTGGCCACGGCGTTCTCGGTCTCGAAGTCGCTGAAGAAGACCTCGATCCTGGTCAAGGACAGCCCGTCCTTCATCGTGAACCGGCTCCTGGGTCGCTTCATGGGCGAGGTCTCCAAGGTCGCCGACGAGGGCACCCCGGTCGACGTCGTCGAGTCCGCCTTTGCGGGGGTCGCGCCGATGGGCCCGTTCGCGCTGATCGGCCTGGTCGGTCCGGCGATCGCGTACCACAACAACGAGACGCTCGCGAAGGCCTTCCCCGACCGGTTCTACCTCTCCGAGAACCTCCACAGGGTCGTCGAGGCCAAGAAGAGCTCCTTCTTCGGTCCCGACGGGCGCACCCTCGATCCCGAGGTCGAGGCCCTGCTGGTCTCCGGCGACGTGGTCAAGACCGCCGAGGAGGCCCGCCAGCAGTCTCTGGAGGCCATCGCCGACGAGATCGGCCGGATGCTCGAGGAGGGCGTCGCCCAGGCCGCCGAGGACATCGACCTTGCGATGATCACCGGTGCCGGCTTCCAGTTCTGGAACGGCGGCATCACCCAGCTCCTCGACCGCGAGGGCATCTCCGAGAAGGTCACCGGCAAGAAGTTCCACTGACCGACGCAAGTCCGCCCCCGACCGATCTGATCGGTCGGGGGCGGTCCCATGCTGGGCCGGGCCGGGCCCGGACGCACATCAGCAGGGACTCAGGCCTTGTCGGTGGCTACCTTGCCGCCGCCGACCGCCTTCTCCGGTGTGCCCACGTTCTGCCGCGCGCGGGGCCGCTGCTGGCGGCCTGGGGCCTGCGCCGAGCCGCGCCGGCCCTCGATCTTCCTGCGGATCTGTTCATCCGCCGCTCGCAGATCGAACGGCGCCGACATCTGCTCAGGTGACCAACGGAATTCGGCCACGAGGTCGTCATAGAGCATTGGATCCCCCGAGTGCTGTGTGGTGACGTTACCGAGAGCCCTCGTCGCCCCCGACGGACCCCACTCTAAGCCCACACCGGCCGAACTTCGCCAGGGGCTCGACCAGAGAGACCGACTCCCCCGAGTCAAAATTCGGCGTCTCGGCGTCAGAAACTGACGTCTCGGGGCAGGGCGGCGGGGGTCAGGGAACCCAGACGCTCGATGGTGTCGAGCGCGACCGCCTGGGGGGTCAGGCCGATGCTCTCCAGGATCTTGGGGCGCTTGGCGTGGTCGAGGAACTCCTGCGGGATGCCGTGGATCTTCACCGGCGTGCGTACGTCCGCGGCGGTCAGCGCCTGCAGGAAGGACGCGCCCACGCCGCCCGCGACGCCGTTGTCCTCGATGGTGACGACCAGGCTGTGGTCGGCGGCCGCCTCGATGAGCGCCGGGTCGATCGGCTTGACCCAGCGCGGGTCGACGACGGTCACGCCGATGCCCTGGGCGGTGAGCCGCTCGGCGACGCCCACGGCGACCTCGGCCATGGAGCCGACACCGAGGACCAGGACGTCCTTGGTGCCGTTGCGCACGATCACGTCGGCGTCACCGAGCTTGGCGATGGTGGGGATGTCCTCGGGCGGCGGGCCCTTCGGGAACCGCACGACGGTGGGCGCGTCGTCGACCTCGACGGCCTCGTCGAGGAGCTCGTTGAGGCGAGCGATGTCGCGCGGCGCGGCCAGGCGGAGCCCGGGGACGACCTGGAGGAGCGACATGTCCCACATCCCGTTGTGGGAGGCGCCGTCGTCGCCGGTGACCCCGGAGCGGTCGAGGACGAACGTCACCCCTGCCCGGTGCAGGGCGCAGTCCATCAGCACCTGGTCGAAAGCGCGGTTGAGGAAGGTCGCGTAGACCGCGAAGACCGGGTGCAGGCCACCCATCGCCAGGCCGGCCGCCGAGGTGGCTGCGTGCTGCTCGGCGATCCCGACGTCGAAGGTGCGCTCGGGGAACCTGGCCTGGAACGCGTCGAGGCCGACCGGGTGCATCATCGCCGCGGTGATCGCGACGATGTCCTGGCGGCTCTCCCCCAGCCGGATCATCGCGTCGGAGAAGTGGTCGGTCCAGATCCGGCCCTTCGGCTTCTCGGCGCCGGTCTGGACGTCGAAGGGACCCGGCGAGTGGAACTGGTCGGCCTCGTGGCGCTCTGCCGGGTCGTAGCCGTAGCCCTTGCGGGTGAGCGCGTGCACGATCACCGGACCGCCGAACCGCTTGGCCGAGGTCAGCGCCTGCTCGACGGCGTGCCGGTCGTGGCCGTCGACAGGGCCGACGTACTTCAGGCCGAGGTCCTCGAACAGGCCCTGGGGCGCGACCGCGTCCTTGAGCCCCTTCTTGACCGCGTGCAGCGCGTCGTAGGCCATCGAGCCGATCCCGGGCACCGCGTTGAGGCGGCGCTTGACCATGTCGAGGAGCACCTCGTAGCGGGGGTTCGTCCGCAGCGAGGTCAGCGCCGTCGCCAGGCCACCGATGGTCGGGGTGTAGGAACGGCCGTTGTCGTTGACCACGATGACCAGCTTGGAGTCGTGCTGGATCGCGATGTTGTTGAGCGCCTCCCAGGCCATCCCGCCGGTCAGCGCGCCGTCGCCGATCACGGCGACCACGTGGCGGTCCTCACCGCGGATCGTGAAGGCCTTGGCCAGCCCGTCGGCGTAGGAGAGCGCGGTGGAGGCATGCGAGTTCTCGACCACGTCGTGGTCGGACTCGGACTGGCTCGGGTAGCCGCTCATCCCGCCCTCGCGCCGCAGCGTGCCGAAGTCGCCGGCCCGTCCGGTGACGAGCTTGTGGACGTAGGACTGGTGGCCGGTGTCGAAGACGATCTTGTCGCGCGGGCTGTCGAAGACCCGGTGCATGGCGAGGGTCAGCTCGACCACGCCGAGGTTCGGTCCCAGGTGGCCGGTGTTGGTGGCCACGGTCCGGATCATCAGGTCCCGGATCTCGCTCGCGAGGAGCTCGAGCTGGTCGTCGGAGAGATCACGAAGATCCTGCGGCGCGGCGATGCGTTCGAGGAGACCCATAGGAGGGGATTCTACGTCTCCACCCTGAGGGGCCTCGACCCGGATAGGGCCGCGTGCTGGGGCGATCCGAGGAAGGGTGTCAGCCCGATCCGGGCCGAGTCACTGAGGTCCAGGTCAGACACGGTCGCGGGGTCCACGAAGACGATCTGGCGGCCCTCGTGGCACACGATGTCGGCGTCGGTGAGGTCGACAGCCGCGGCGTACAGGTGGATCTTGTCGTTGCTGCCGGTCTCGGGATGGCGAAGCTCGTGGACACCGACCAGCTCCAGCGCCTCGGGCGCGAGCCGCACCTCGGTCTCCTCCTCGAGCTCACGCACCGCGCCGGCCAGTGGCTCCTCCCCCGGCTCCAGGTGGCCGCCGCTGAACGCCCACTTCTCCGGAGCGATCACGGGGCGCTCGTCACGTTCCTGGAGCAGCACCCAGCCACGTCGGTCGACAAGGATCACGGCGGCGAACTCGGTCATGGGGCGCGAGCCTAGTACTCCGGTCCGGATCGTGATCTGGGCGCTGTTCTCCCCTACCCGATTCCGCCGAGACGGAGGGCATCGTCGACCTCGCCGAGCTTCGCGGAGGTCAGGACACCTGCTCGCTCGATCAGGTCCTCCCGGGACAGGGTCGTCAGCCATGTGCAGGGTGTCGCGCCCGGGCGCGGCAACGCGACCCGGAGCACGCCTTGGAAGGGCAGTCCTTCTCCGGCACCTACCGCCACCTCGACGGCCAGGCCGGTGATGTCGACACCCGCCGGAGCGACGACCTGCATCACCTGGATCCCGGATGCGTCCTCTCCCGAGAGCAGCACGACCGGACGCCGCTCGTCGAACTCCACCCACCAGACTTCACCACGTTGCACGTGTCCTCCTGACACAGGACGGGTGGCCGATGCTAGCGCTGGTCGCTGCTCGGACGCACCGATGCCCGCGGTCTACCCGGCTCGCTCGTCAGTACGTCACCGACCTGCTCGAGCCCGACGGGCTCCTCGACCAGCTCCGCCCATGCGCGCTCGGACGCGGCGAGGAAGGCGACCGCCTGTTCCAGGTGGCGCGGCTCGTAGTTGTGTACGCCGCTGACCGACCGCCAGCCCCGCACGATCGCCTCGGGGTCGACCGAGATCGCGCGCCCCGGGGAGACCGAGCCCACCAGGACGAGGGAGCCGCCGATGTCGAGCGCCCCGAACGCCGCCTCCACCGCCGACGCGGCGCCGGAGAAGTCCAACGCCACATCGACCGGCGCAGGCGCCTGACCCGCGAGGAGCGTCGAGGTCGCGCCGAAGCCGACGGCCAGCTCCAGCCGGGCGGGCTCGACGTCGCTCGCCACGACCTCGGCCGCCCCGGCGTCCGCCGCGGCCGCCACCGCGGTGAGCCCGAGCATCCCGGCGCCGACCACCAGAACCCGTCTCCCACGCAGCGAGCCGGCCCGCTCCAGGGCAGCCATCACCGTGGCGGTGGCGCACCCGGCCGGCGCGGCGACCTCGTCGGCCACGGTGTCGGGGACCGGCACGACGGCGGTGCCGGCGGGCAGGAGCACGTGGGTCGCATAGGTGCCGGACAACGGCCAGGCCGGCTCGTAGGTCTCGTGCCCGAGCTTGCGCACGGAGCGGCACTTCGCGGTGAGCCCCCGAAGGCAGCGGTCACAGCGCCCGCACGAGACGGTGACGCCCCAGACCACGCGTCGGCCGGTGCCCACGATCCGCCCGACGCCCTCATGGCCGAGCACGCTCGGGCACGCACCGGGACGACGGCCGGAGACAGTGTGGTGGTCGGAGCCACACACCGTCGCCAGGTCGATCTCGACCAGCGTCTCCCCCGGACCCGGTACCGGCAGGTCCACGGTCTCCAGCGTCACCTCGGTGCCACCGCGCCACACCGCGAGCCGCGCCATCAGACCGCACCGACCTTCCGGCGCAGCCAGGCGCTGAACAGGTCGATGACGATGATCAGGACGATCACCATGCAGACGTACGTCATCATCGTGTCGAAGTGGAAGCTGTCCACCTCGGTCTTGATGAAGAATCCGATACCGCCGGCGCCGACGGTGCCGAGGATCACGGAGGACCGTACGTTGGTGTCGAACCGGTAGAGCAGCAGTCCCAGCAGCGAGGGCATCACCGCCGGCAGCACCGCATGGGCGGCGGTCTGGACCGGCGAGGCACCGGCGACGCGCAGCGCCTCCACCGGCCCCTGGTCGACCTCGTCCATCGACTCCGACCACAGCTTGCCCATCACCGCGACGTTGTGGATCGCCAGCGCGATCACACCCGGGAAGGCCCCGAAGCCGACCGCGGCGATGAACATCAGCGCATAGACCGTCTCGGGAATCGCGCGCAGCACCGACATCACCGCGCGCCCGGCCAGCCACAGCGGCACGAACCGGTTGGTCGTACGCGAGGAGATGATCGCAAACAGCAGCGCCGCCGGGATCGACAGGGTCGTGCCGAGCAGGCCGATCCAGATCGTCAGCAGACAGTAGGCCAGGCCGGGGCGGATCGTCTCGGACCAGCGCAGATCGAGGGGGAAGGCGCCGTCCTGGTGGATCGTCTTGCCGTTCGGGAAGGTCTTGTCGAGGCCGAACAGGAAGTTCCACAGGCCCCGCCAGCCCTCGATCAGCTCCTTGGGCGAGGTGTTGGTCTGCACCGCGGCGTACCAGTGCACGATGACCAGACCGAGAGTGATCGCCACCCCGACCGCGATCCCGGACGGACGGAACCGGGGCGGGACGGCCTGCTCGGGCGGCCGTGTCGCGATGCTCATGCGAATTCCTTCGTACGGGCGGCCTCGGCCGCCTCCAATGCCTCCAGAGCGGGCCGGTAGAGCCCGGCAACGGTGTCGTCGTCGACCTCGGCGGCGGGGCTGTCGAAGACCAGGGACCCTCCGGCCAGGCCGAGGATCCGGTCGGAGAAGCGTCGTGCCAGGTCGGGCTGGTGCAGGACGGCGGCGACGGCCAGGCCGTCGTCGTCGGCCAGCGAGCGGAGCAGGTTCATGACCTGCTCGGAGGCGGCCGGGTCGAGCGCGGAGACCGGCTCGACGGCGAGCAGCACCTTGGCCCGCTGGCACAGCGCCCGGGCGACGGCGACCCGCTGCTGCTGGCCCCCGGAGAGGCGACCGGCCTTCTCCCGGGCCCGGTCGGCGAGACCGACCCGGTCCAGGCAGGCCATCGCCTCCTCCTGCACCTCGCGCGGGAAGGCGAGCACGGACCAGGACCGGCTCAGGCCGAGCCTTCCCAGCGCGCCGGCGCAGACGTTGTCGAGCACGCTGCGGCGGGGCACCAGGTGGATCTTCTGGAAGACCATCGCGACCGTCGGCATGGCCTCGCCGGGCTTGCCGGTCACGCCGTCGACCATGATCGTGCCGGCGTCGGGGCGCTCCAGGCCGACCACGCAACGCAGCGACGTGGACTTGCCGGAGCCGTTGGCGCCCAGGAGGCTGACCACCTCCCCGGAGGAGACGTCGAACGCGAGGCCGTCGAGGACCGTCTTCTCGCCGAACGCCTTGCGCAGCCCGTCGACCCGCAGCATCGCCGCGGCAGGGAGATGGTCAGCGCGCATCACGCCGACACCTCCGTTGCGCAAGCGCCATCGTACGGAGGCGCCGGCGTCCGCCCCATGGTTCGCTCGCTGCGCTCGCTCACAGGTCATCCGTGGTCAGGTCGAGGGCCTCGGCGAGCTCGGAGACCGGCTGGTAGTCCTCGTCGGTGACCGCCACCAGCGCCGGCTTGCCGGCGGGCGGGGTGAAGTCGAGGTACTCGCCGATCTCGGCGACCGCGTCGGCCGGCAGGTTCAGCAGCGCCTCCTGGACCGCCTCGGAGACCTCCGGGGTCATGTTCGGGCCAGCGGCGATCGGGTCGTTCAGGATCGGCTCGGATTCCCAGACCTGGCGGAAGGCGGACTCGTCGAACTGGCCCTCGGCGGTCGCGGAGGCGAGCGTCTGGCTGTTGATCTCGGCGCCGTCGACCTTGCCGTTGACCAGGGCCAGCAGCGCCTCGGTGTGGCCACCGGCGTACTCGGCCTTGACGTCCTTCTCGATCCCGGCGTCGATGAGCGCCTTGCGCGGCACCGCGTCACCGGAGGTGGAGCCGGACTCGGACAGTGCCAGGGTCGTCCCCGCGAGGTCCTCGACGGACTCGATCGGCGACTCCTTGGGCACCCAGATGCCACCGGTGTAGGAGGAGACCATGCCGTCCTCGCCAGCGAAGGAGGCCAGCGGCGTCGCGCCGGCCTGCTTCTGGGCGAAGACGTAGCCCAGCGGCCCGAACTGGCCGATGTCGAGCTTGCCGTTCTGCATGGCCAGGATCTCGGCGACGTACGTGTCGGAGATCTGCACCTCGACCTCGCAGCCGAGCTCTTCGCCGAGGGCCTTGCCCAGGGTCTCGTAGACGGGGATCAGGGTCTTGGGGTCCTCGAAAGGCTCGACCCCCATCGTCAGGGTGCCGTCGGGACAGATCTGGTCGGGGCCGACCTCGCCGCCTCCGGTGGCAGCCTTCTGGGTCGTCGTCCCGCTGCCGCAGGCGGCCAGGGCGAGGGTCAAGGTGGCGGCGCCGGCAAGGGCGGTGAGGGAGCGCAGCGTGGACATGTTCGGTTTCTCCTGTGGTCAGAGCAGCTGGTCGAGGACGGTGGGCGCGAGGCCCAGTGCTGTGGTCATGCCGATGCCCGACGTCACCGAGACGACCCGGAGGCCCGGGAACGGCTCGCTGTCGAGGAAGTCGGTCTGCGGGGAGTCCGCGTAAACCCCTCGCCAGCGACGTCGGACGGTGAGCGGAGCCCCGAGCAGCCGCGCCCCTTCCCGCAGCACCAGCTCGGCGACGTGCTCGTCGTCGAAGGGCAGGTGGGTGCGGTCGTAGTGGTGGGTGTCGCCCAGGACGATCGAGCCGGGTCGGCCGCCGCTCCCGGGGCGCTGGGTGAGCATGAGGTTCATCACGACGTCGAGGAGCTCGGGGCTGGTGGCCTCGATCTCCTGCCGCAACTGGGTGGCCGCGGCGGTCTCGGCGAAGCCGCCGTAGCGCAGCATCGAGAGCCCGGTCAGCACCGCCGGCCCGATCTCGACGTCACCCGGAGGAGCGACCTCGAGCATCTGCAGCCGGCAGCGGCGTACGCCTTCATCCTCTGCGACCTGCGGGAAGAGCCGGTCGACGTCGTGGCCGGCGGCATGGACGACGCGGGCGGAACGGATCGTTCCGCGGCTGGTGCGGACGTCGATCCCGCCGGCGACCGGGTCGATCGCGCCGACGTGGGTCGACCAGCTGAACCGGACGCCCTCGGACTCCAGCCACGCGGCGATCGCGGGCAGCGCCTCGCGCGGGTCCACCCGCAGGTCCAGCGGCAGGTGCGCGCCGCCGAGGACGTCCGCGGCGGCCGGGGCGAACAGGGCGCGCGTCGCGCCCGCGTCCAGCAGCCGGGCCTGATCGGTGCCGCGGGTCTCCGCGAACTCCTCGAGCACCGCCATCTCCGCCTCCGTGCGGGCGAGGACCACCGTGCCCGTCTCCCGGACCTCGAAGCCCGCCTTCGCTCCGAGAGCGCGCCAGCGCTCCCGGGCCGGGAGGGCGTAGGTGAGCGCCTGACCCGACTGAACGGTGGTGCAGATGTGTCCGAAGTTGCGGATCGAGGCGCCGACGGCGCGCTCGTCACGTTCGATGACATGGACCTTCAGACCGCGCGCGAGCCCTTCGACGGCATGCGCGAGGCCGACGATCCCGGCACCGACGACGACGAGGTCGGCGGCACCGTCGGGGGTGGTCGTATGAGTTGGCACGGCCCGAACACTTCTGTCTCACGGCTGCCCCGGTCAACAGTCCTGACCAACATGTACAGACAAGTTAACCGGTCGTTTTCCTGCGCAGGGTTTGCTCTTCTGAGCGTTTTCCGGGCGTTCACGAAGCGCTTCATCACACTTGTCTGATCAAGTTGTAGCCTGCTGCCCATGAGTAGCCCGCTCCACGTCCAGGTCGCCGAGGCCATCCGCGCCCGGATCATCGCCGGCGAGCTGCCGACCGGCGCCCCGATCCCTTCCGAGGCGCAGCTGTGCGAGCAGTTCGGCGCCTCCCGCGGCACGATCCGCACGGCACTGGCGAGCCTGCGCCGCGAGGGCCTGCTCAGCGGCGGCCAGGGACGTCCTCCGACCGTGCGTGACACCGCGCTCGGTCAGCCCTTCGAGCAGCTGATCTCGTTCAGCGCCTGGGTGCGGCAGATCGGACGCACCCCGGGCCAGCGCACCATCGAGGTCGCCCGGCGCGGCGCCACCGCGACCGCCGCCGAGGCGCTCGGCATCGAGGAGGGCGACCCCGTCGTCGACGTCCTCCGGCTCCGCCTGCTCGACGGCCAGCCGGCGATGCTCGAGCGGAGCACGTTCGTCGAGCGTGTCGGACGGCTGCTCTTCGACTTCGACCCCGACACCGGCTCGCTCTACGGATACCTGACCGCCGCCGGCGTCGACCTGCACGCCGCGCGCCACACGATGGACGCGGTCGCGGCCGACGAGACCGACGCCGACCTGCTCGACATCGCGGTGGGCAGCCCGCTGCTGCGCGAGCGCCGACGGGCGACCGCCGCCGACGGCACCCCGCTGGAGTACGCCGATGACCGCTACCGGCCCGACCGCGTCACGTTCACCATCGACAACACCCGCCCGTCCGCGGCGGGGATCCGCACCGACGTACGCATCCTCAAGGAGATCTCGTGACCACGACCGCCTTCCAGCTGGCCGCCCTCGACATGGCCGGCACCACCGTCGACGAGGGTGGGCTGGTCTACGACGTGCTCGAGTCGACCGTCGCCGACGCCGCTGGCGAGCCGGTCCCCCACGACCTGCTGCTGCGGTGGAAGGGCACCTCGAAGTGGGAGGCGATCCAGGGGCTGCTGCGCGGGCTCGGCCAGGACCCGAGCACCGCGCAGGTCGACAAGATCTTCGACGGCTTCGGCGAGCGCCTCGTCACCGCCTACCGGGAGACCCCGCCGCAGCCGTTCCCGGGTGTGCCCGAGATGTTCGCGACGCTGCGCTCGCGAGGCGTGAAGGTCGCGCTGCAGACCGGCTACTCCACCGAGATCGCCGCCGCCATCCTCGACGGCCTCGGCTGGACCGTCGGCCCCGGCCCCGAGTCGACCGTCGACGCCCTCGTCACCTCCGACCTCGTCGCCGCCAGCCGTCCGGCTCCCTACCTCGTCTTCCGCTGCATGGAGGCCACCGGCGTCCAGGACGTACGCCGTGTGCTGGTCGCCGGTGACACCCCCAACGACCTCGGCGCCGGCACCAACGCCGGGGCCGGCTTCGTCGTCGGCGTCGCGACCGGCTCCTTCACCCACGACCGGCTCGCCACCGAGCCGCACACCCACCTCCTCCCCTCCACCGCCGACCTGCCGACACTCTTGTGAGACGTGGGTTCCTTGACTGGACACAAGCCAAGGCAAAGACTGGCTCCATGGCACTGACCAAGAAGCAGAAGGCGATCCTGACCACCAGCGCGCTCGTGGCCCAGGCGGCAGTCGCTCCGGTGATCCTGCGTGACCTGCAGACGCGCTCGGACGACGAGATCCGCGGGCCGCGGACCCTGTGGCGGCTGTGGGGAAGCACCAATCTGCTCGGCGCGGCGGTCTACTGGGTCTACGGCCGCAAGCCGGTCTCCGCGTAGGGCGTGTCCCTCACGACACGCCGCGAGGCTTGGTGAGGAGCCGGATCGCGAAGATCAGCTCCTCGACGTCGGCGAACCGGCGCAGGTCGCAGCCGGTGCGCTCGGCGATCCGCTCGAGCCGGTAGTAGGCGGTGTTGACGTGCATGTGCAGCCGCTCGGCGGCGAGCTTGGCGTTGAGGTCGCTGGCGACGTAGGCAAGCATCGTCTCGATCATCGCGCCATCGCGCGCGAGGTCGTCGGTGACGAACTGACGCAGCTCGGGACGGATCAGCCGACGCACGGTGGGGTCCTCGCGCAGCACCAGGTAGTCGACCGTCGAGAGCATGGGCAGGGCGACCACGCCCGGCTCCTCCGCCAGGGAGTCGCGGGCGATCCCCGCCTCGGCGTACGCCGCGGGGACCGACGCCCACCCGGGGTGGACGGTGCTGATACCGACCGCCAGGTCGATGCCCTGACGGGCGAGCTGGCGGTGCACCCGGCGTAGATCGGGCACGAGCGCCTGCACGTCGTCGGTGGCCATCGGCAGGATCCCGATCATCTGCTCCTGCTGGATCACCGCAACGCCCTCCTGGGCCGGGCCGAGCTCGGTGCGGATGATCCGGAGGGCTTCGCGCAGACTCTGGCCGACACGTAGCGGGCGCACCGGGGCCGCGATGATCACGGCCGTCCGTCCGTCGCGCTCGAGCCCGCACGAGCGGGCGACCTCGAGCCGAGGCCCCGCAGGGACCTCGCGTCCGGCCAGGAGGTCCTCGACGAGGTCCCGCCGGATCCGGTCGCCCTCGGCAAGCTCGAGCTGCTGGGTGTTGAGATAGGCCTCGGCCGCGACCGTGCTGCCCACCTCGATCACCTGCATCACGTGCGAGGCCGTGGCCAGCGCCGCCTGACTGGTCTCCGGGTCGGGGGCGGCGATCTCGACGATGCGCTCCCACAACGCGACCTGACCGAGACGGAACGCCTGCAGGAAGTCAGCGAGCGCGACGCCTTGGCGCACCCGGTTGGCCGCCTGGCCCGCGCTCAGGTGGAAGTCCTCACGGACCGCGTCGCGCCCCTCCTCGAGGGTGATGAGCACCGCCCGGAAGACCGCCTCGGCATGGCTGGCGACATCGCTGCGCAGGTTGGGGTCCGGGCTGGCAGCATAGGCCGGCACCTGCTCCCAGGTGCGCGTCAGGAAGACCTCGACGGTCCCCGGCAGGCCGTCTCGGACACCGGCGACGATGCGTTTGATCGGATCGGTGCTCATCTGGACCTCCTCGTCCGACGTTGTGGGCCGGCCACAACGAGGTCTGTGGCTCGTCCTCGTGGCCCCGAGGCCCGTCGCGGCCGCACAGTGATGCCTGTCACACCCGGCATCCTGCCGCACCTGGCGGGACGGACACAGAGGCAGGCACATGACCACAACGACCCAGCCCCGGTCGATGTCACGGATCGCGATGGCATCGCTGGTCGGCACGACCATCGAGTTCTACGACTTCCTCATCTACGGCTACGCCGCCGCGCTGGTCTTCGCACCACTCTTCTTCCCCTCGCTCGGCACCGCCGCCGGCACCTGGGCATCCGTCGCGACGTTCGGTGTCGCCTTCGTCTTCCGCCCGCTGGGCGCCGTGGTGTTCGGGCACTTCGGCGACCGGCTGGGCCGCAAGCGCACCCTGGTGACGACGCTGCTCATGATGGGCGGAGCGACCTTCGCGATCGGCCTGATCCCGACGGCCGCCGCGATCGGTGCGGCGGCGCCGCTGCTGCTGGTGCTCCTGCGGGCGACCCAGGGCACCGCCCTCGGCGGCGAGTGGGCGGGCGCGGCGCTGCTCACCTCCGAGTACGCCGCGGAGGGCAAGCGCGGACGCTACAGCCTGTTCCCACAGCTCGGCCCCGGCCTCGGTGTGATCCTCGCCAGCGGGACCTTCCTGCTCACGATCCAGGTGATCGGCCTGGCGGCCTTCCAGCAGTGGGCCTGGCGGGTGCCGTTCCTGGTCAGCATCGTGCTCATCGCGCTCGGCCTCTGGGTCCGGCTCAACATCGCCGAGACGCCGTCGTTCTCGAAGGTCACCGCCGCGCGGACCACGGTGTCCTTCCCGTTCGCCGCCGCACTGCGCGACCAGTGGAGGCAGATCCTGCTCGGGGGCGGAATGCTGGCGATGACGTTCGGCGCCTTCTACCTCGCCGTGGTCTTCCTCGGCGGCATCGCCACCAGGCCGCCCGAGGAGAACGGGCTCGGTCTCACCCTCAACCAGATGCTGAGGGCCAACATGGTGGCCGGCCTCGTCCTCTGCCTCGCGGTGATCGGGTCCGCACTGCTCTCCGACCGGGTCGGGCGACGAGCCGTGCTGATGAGCGGGACGGTCTTCGGCCTGGTCGCCGGCCCGGTGGCGTTCGCGATCCTGACCCCCGGCGACGCCGGCTCCTTCACCCTGGCGATGGCGGTCCTGATGATCGCGATCGGCATCCCGTACGGGCCGGCTGCGGCGTACCTTCCGGAGCTCTTCCGGGCGGAGTACCGCTACACCGGGGCCGGGATGGCCTACAACCTGGCCGGGATCATCGGCGGCGCACTGCCGCTCGTGATCGGCGGTGCGTTGCTGGAGCGCTGGGGCATGAGCGGCCTCGCCGGCTTCGTGACGGTCCTGGCCGTGCTCAGCACCGCGTGCCTCCTCGCCCTGCGCGAGACCCGCGGCCAGGTCCTCGACGCCGAACCCGCAGGAGTCCTCCGGTGAACCTTGCCCACCACCTGATCGACGCGGCGCAGCGGCATCCGGACCGTCCGGCCGTACGCCTCGACGACGACGTGCTCGACTACACCACTCTCCTGGCGCAGGCCTCGGCGGTCGCCCGATGGCTGCACGCTGAAGGCCTGAAGCCGGGCGACCGGGTCGGCCTGGTCCTGCCCAACGTCCCGGCCTTCCCGGTGCACTTCTACGGAGCGCTCCTCGCCGGCGGCGTCGTCGTGCCGATGAACCCGCTGCTCAAGGCCAGGGAGATCGAGTTCTATCTCGAGGACTCCGGCGCCCGCTTCCTGTTCGTCGGTGAAGAGCTGAAGGACGAGGCGTACGCCGCGGCGGCTTCCCACGGGGTGCAGGCGGTCACCGTGGCCCCCGGAACCACCCACCTCCCGGCAGCGGAGACGACGAGTCGGCCCGTGCCACGGAGGCCATCCGACACGGCGGTGATCCTCTACACCTCCGGCACCACCGGCCGCCCGAAGGGCGCCGAGCTGACCCACGACAACCTCGGCGGCAACGCCGCACTCACCCGCGACACGCTCGTCGAGATCGGGCCCGAGGACGTGGTGATGGGGTGCCTGCCGCTCTTCCACGTCTTCGGCCTCACCTGCGGTCTGAACGCCGCCGTCCAGGCGGGCGCCTGCCTGACCCTCATCCCCCGCTTCGACGCCACCGCCGCGCTCGAGGTGATCGGCCGGGACAGGGTCACCGTCTTCGAGGGCGTCCCGACGATGTACGCCGGCATGCTCCACGCCGCCGACGCCGGCTCCTACGACGTGTCCAGCCTGCGCACCTGCATCTGCGGCGGGGCGCCGCTGCCGGTCGAGCTGCTCCACGAGTTCGAGGAGACCTTCGGCTGCACGATCCTCGAGGGCTACGGCCTCTCCGAGAGCTCACCGGTGGCCTGCTTCAACCACCCGCACATCGAGCGCAAGGCGGGATCGATCGGGGTGCCGGTGCGCGAGGTGCAGCTCAGGCTGGTCGCCGAGGACGGCAGCGAGACCGCCCCGGGCGAGGTCGGCGAGATCCTGATCAAGGGTCCCAACGTGATGAAGGGCTACTGGCAGCTGCCCGAGGTCACCGCCGAGACGATCGTCGACGGCTGGCTGAGGACCGGCGACCTCGGCCGGCGTGACGAGGACGGCTACTACTACGTCGTCGACCGCAAGAAGTCGCTGATCATCCGCGGCGGCTACAACGTCTACCCGCGCGAGATCGAGGAGGTCGTCTACGAGCACCCGGCGGTGCTCGAGGCCGCCGTGGTCGGCGTTCCGCATCCCGATCTGGGCGAGGAGGTGGCCGCGGCGGTCGCGCTCAGGGCCGGAGCGACGGCCTCGGCGCAGGAGATCCGTGCCTTCGTGAAGGAGCGGGTCGCGGCGTACAAGTACCCGCGTCACGTCTGGATCATGCCGGAGCTGCCCAAGGGACCGACCGGCAAGATCCTCCGCCGCGAGATCGATCCGCCGACCGTTCTGATATGACCTCGAAATTGGATACCCAGGGCGGCATCCGAGCCCATTTATAGCCCGTCACCAGCCGATTTATAGCGAACTCACACATTTCCCGACGCGCCCTTCCCAAACGCGCCACGGCTGCTGAATGGTGCTATGTGTCGTGGGTCACAAATATCTCGGCCTGCCCAACCAGGAGTGAGCACACCATGGAGAACCACCCCACTGAGGGCCCGTCTCGGGTCTCCAGACGTTCGTTCGTCGGATACGTCATCGGCGGCGCGACACTGATCGCCGCCGCCGACCTCGGCCTGACGCCGTCCGCGGCCCAGGCAGTGCCGGTGCCGTCGGTGCCGCAGATCCCTGAGATCTACGATCTCAACGACTTCCTGAGCCACTGCGCGATGCCGACCTCGAACCTGATCGCGATCGAGGTCGATGAGAAGGGGCACGCCCACTTCGCGCTGCCGCGGATGGAGGTCGGCCAGGGCATCACCACGGCGGTGGCGATGTTGATCGCCGAGGAGCTCGATCTTCCGGTCGACGACGTGCACGTCACGCTGGCGCCGGCTCGCCCCGAGCTGCTGTTCAACCAGCTGACCGGCGGCTCGAACACGATCGTCTCGATGTACACCCCGGTGCGTGTGGCTGCCGCCATCGCCCGCAAGGCGCTGCTCGAGGCTGCCGCGATCCTGCTCGGGGGCACCGTGGCCCAACTGGTCTCCAAGGGCGGCGTGATCAGTGCCCCGGACGGGTCCTCGGTGACCTACGGCGAGGCCGCCGCGAAGGCCGCGAAGCCGACGACCGAGAAGGTCGAGGTCGAACTCAAGGAGACCTCCGAGCACGCCGTCGTCGGGAAGCCTCACCGGCGCGTCGACGCACGCGAGGCCGTGACCGGCAAGAAGAAGTTCGCGATGGACCTCGACGTTCCCGGCGCGCTGCCCACGATGGTCTGCCGCGCCCCCGAGCTCAACGGCACCGCCGTCGAGATCAAGAACAAGGGCGACGTCGAGACGATGCCCGGCGTCACTCACGTCGCGATCATCCCCACCGGCGTGGCGGTCCGGGCCAAGACGTTCGGGCAGTGCATCGACGCCGTTCGCGCCCTGGACGTCACCTGGAACTCCGGCACCGTGACCACGATGTCGGCCAAGGACGTCCGGGCCGAGCTCAAGGCTGGGCAGATCCCGCTCGCGGTGCCGAAGATCGGCGCCACCTCGGTCGAGGGCGAGTTCACCTTCCACTTCCGCAGCGGATCGGCCCTCGAGCCCAACTGCGCCGTCGCCGACGTACGCGACGGGAAGGCCACCATCTGGGGCGGGCTCAAGTCGCCGATCACCGCCCAGGAGAAGATCGCCGCCGCTCTCGGCCTGCTGCCGACCGACGTGAAGGTCAACGTCGTCCAGGGCGGTGGCTCCTTCGGGCGCAAGCTGTTCTTCGACGCGGCGCTCGAGGCAGCCCACGCATCGAAGGCGTTCGGAGCGCCGGTCAAGCTGATGTGGCACCGTGCCGACGAGCCGCGCCAGGGGCGGGTCCACCCGATGGCGGTCTCCCGGGTCCGGGCGACCGTACTGGCCGGCAGCGTGCTCACCTTCGAGCAGCGCCACGCCAGCGTGGCCACCGACTTCACCCACGGACTCGGGGAGCGGCTGACCGCGGAGGCGGCGGCGCTGCCGACCGGTCTGTCGAACCTGACCTTCTCGGAGTCGATCTTCCTGCTCGCCACCGAGATGCCCTACAACTTCGGGGTGGTCACCCAGCTGCTCAACGAGCCCAAGCCGGCGGTCGACCGGTTCAACACCAGCTCGGTGCGCAACATCTACTCCCCCGATGTGGCCACCGCCAGCGAGCTGATGGTCGACCAGCTGGCCAAGAAGCTGAAGCAGGACCCGGTCGCGTTCCGGCGCAGGTATCTCAAGAGCGACGTCGTCAAGCGGGTCCTCGACCGGGCCGCCGAGCTCGGCGACTGGGGCCGTTCGATGCCCGCCGGCACGGCCCAGGGCATCGCCATCCACAAGGAGTACAAGGGCGCCACCGCCGTCCTCGTCGAGATCGACTGCCGTCCCGAGACGGTCAACCGCGAGGTACGCGACGCGGTCACCGGCCCTCGGATCACCAAGGCCCTCGTGGTCGCCGACGTCGGCCTGGTCATCAACCCGGCCGGGGTGAAGGCCCAGATGATGGGTGGCTTCTCCGACGGGATGTGCCAGGCGCTGACCTACAGCAACCACCTGGTCGGCGGTCAGTTCCTGGAGGCCAGCTGGGACAACTCGGCCTACACCAGGCAGTGGAACGTGCCGTTCGAGTTCGAGTGTGAAGTGATGGAGTCGCACGGCAGCCAGCCCGGCGGTGTCGGCGAGGCCGGCGTGGCCGCCTCGATGGCAGCCGTCGCCTGCGCCTACGCCCGCGCCACCGGTGAGGTGCCCACGGAGTTCCCGATCAACTTCCACGAGCCACTCCACTTCGAGCCCAAGTCCTTCATCCCCTCCGTACCCGAGTCGCCGACCGACGGCCTCGCCTACACGTTCTGAGGTCCTGCGATGCCTTCACACACCTTCCAGCTCAACGGCGAGACCGTCACCGTCGACGTCGAGGACGACGTCCGCATCCTCTGGGTCCTGCGCGACGTCCTCGGTGTCACCGGCCCCAAGTACGGCTGCGGCATCAACGTCTGCAAGGCCTGCACCAGCCACATCAACGGCAAGGCGTTCAACCCGTGCTCGG
Organism: Nocardioides sp. NPDC057577; assembly: GCF_042801335.1. Lineage (NCBI taxonomy): Bacteria > Bacillati > Actinomycetota > Actinomycetes > Propionibacteriales > Nocardioidaceae > Nocardioides > Nocardioides sp. NPDC057577. The sequence continues at coordinate 26,885 of NZ_JBHVGB010000011.1, forward strand.
TGAAGGTCGCCGACCTCGGCGCCGACGACGAGATCACCACCATCGAGGGGCTCGCCGACACCGCTCCGGGCGACGGCCTGCACCCGATGCAGGAGGCCTGGCTCGAGCACGACGTCGCCCAGTGCGGCTACTGCCAGCCCGGCCAGATCATGACCGCGGTCGCCCTCGTCAACAAGGTCCGCAAGGAGGGCCGCGCCATCACCGAGGCCGACCTCGACACCATCCGCAACGTCTGCCGCTGCGGGACGTACTCCCGGATCCGGGAGGCCATCAAGACCGGACAGGACGCGATGGCCCGAGGGCTCTAGCCGAGCCTCTCACTCGTCCGGGCAGACGCGCCGGTAGGGCTCCTCGGGCAGGAACTCGTCCCACTCCTGCTCGGTCAGGTCCCGGCCCGCCATCTGGCACGCGAACTCGACGGCACGGTCGATATCGGTCTCCCACCGATGGACCGTGCCGTCGTTCGACGCGATCGCCACGTCGTGGCTGTCGCCGATGAACTGCGCGTCGGCCGGGACCGGGTCGCCCTCGTGGGGTGGATGCACGGTGCCCAGCAGGTCCAGCGTCGTGGCGTCCCACAGGCTGACGCCGCCGTCGTCGGCCCCGGAGACGAGCAGCTCGCCGTCGTCGGAGTAGTCGAGCCCGAGCACGGCGGAGCCGGAGCCGGTGGACCGCTGCAGCGTCTCGCCGGTCGAGACGTCGGTGGTCACGATCTCGCCGGTGTCTCCCGCCACCGCGACCGTCGAGCCGTCCGGCGAGGCGACCGAGGCGTACCTGACGAAGTCCAGGCTCCCCTCGGTCCGGACGTCGCCGGTCCGCACGTCGATCACCTGCCAGGTCTCGGAGACTCCGTCGGCGGAGACGCCGCCGACCATCGCACTGCTCCCGTCCCCGATCGGAGCGATGGCGGAGGCGGGGATGTCGAACGGACCGTCTCGCGGCTGCAGGGTCTCGGCGTCGACGACGACCGTCCCGGTCATACCACCGACGAGCAGGCTGCGGCCCTCGTCGACGTAGGCGAGCGAGACGATGTTCCCGTCGAGGACGTCGCGCCTCTCCACGGTGCCGGTGGCGGGGTCCAGCACCACGGCCTCCCCGCACGCACCCGTCACGCAGGAAGCGACGTACCGCTCACCCTCGGGGTGCCAGGTGCCGCTGCCCCAGGGGCCTGCGATCACCGGCACGCGGGCGGGCGGCGTCGCCTTCCCGGTGGCCGTGTCGACGAACCTGACCCATCCGGTGTCCCCGTCGGTCCAGCTGTAGGCCACCCGCCGCCCGTCCGGGGAGAGGTCGGCGTGCGCGTACACCTCGGTGTCGCCGACCCGACTCGTACGCCGCAGGTAGGTGTCCTGCCCCGACAGGTCCCAGGTGCGCACCATCGAGGGGCCGCCGCCGCCCTCGTAGACCAGGTCGCCGTCCGGGCTGAAGTCGACGCCCCACTCCGACGTGCTCTCCCACCGTGCCAGCAGCCGGCCGGTGGCGGTCTCCCAGGCGATGAGCTCGCCGTCGCTGGAGTGCGACACCACCAGCGCGCCGTCGGGCGAGAAGGCGACGTCGCGGACCCAGTCCTGGTGCCCGCGCAGCGTACGGACCGTCGTGCCGTCGGAGGCACGCACCAGGAGCACGTTCCAGCTCCGCTCCGAGCGTTCCCGCATGTTCGCCTCACCCGTGTCCGTGAGCGCCAGCAGGGTGCCTTCGGGGTTGAGGTCGGAGGAGGCGTACGACCTGATCTCCTCGCGCTGCCAGATCCGCTCACCCGAGGCCACGTCGTACGCCGCCAGCGGCCAGTCCGAGTAGAGGATCCGACCGTCCCGGCTGAGCCCGGCTCCCGACGGGACGGTGCCCGTCGGCATCCGGACAGGCGCCTTGGCCGGCGCGCGGAGGTCCCAGACCAACGTGTAGCCCTCGTCCTCCCACTCTGGAGCTGTCGGCCAGTCGGACGGATACACACTGCCGGCAAGGTAGCGGCCCCCGGCGCTGAACCGGACGTCGACTCCCCAGACCTTCCTGCCGCCGGGAAAGGCCAGCTTCGTCGTCGGCTCCATCGTGCTCGTGTCCAGCAGTCGCACCGGGTCCCTGGAGCCCTGGCCGTTGGGGATGACGGCGAGATGCTTGCTGTCCGGGCTGAACGCCGCGAGCATCCACCCGGCTCCTGAGGGCTGGACCGGGTCGTAGGTGTCCACCAGCCGGCCGGTGGCGGCCTCGTAGAGGTGCACCCGGTTCTGACCGTCCGAGGTCGCCATCCAGCGGCCGTCGGGGCTGACGTCCAAGGTCTCCACGTAGTCCCCCTCGGCAGGCGCCGAACGGACGAGCTCGGGACGCATCGCCAACGCGGCCACGAGGTTCGCCCGGGTCTCCGGCGAGTCGTCGAGCCGCGCACCAGCGGCGGCGAGCAGCAGCGAGAGAGTGACGTCGTCGGCAAGCAGGGCGCGGGCGCCGACCCGCCCCGCGTCCGCGGCGACGGCGGCGTGCTCGGCCCGGGCGGCGTTCTCGGTCGCCCGGTCGGACTGGACGACCGCCAGCGCCCCGGCGACCAGGGCGATGACGAGGAGTGCGGCGGCACCGCCGAGCGCCATCCGGAGGCGGCGGATCAGCCGGGCCTGGGCGCGTGCGCGTTCGAGGATGCTGCGCTGTTCGTCGTCGGCGTGGTGGGCGGAGGCCTGGAGGAAGGCGTGTTCGGTGTGGGTGAGGGTGGTGTTCTTGTCGGTTCGCCATTCGAGTGCTCGGGCCAGTCGTACGCCGCGGTAGAGCTCGCTGTCGGGGCGGCCCAGTGCTTCCCAGGAGTCGGCGGCGGTCGAGAGGTGGTGGCGGATGCGTTGGCCCTCGATGTCGTCCTCGAGCCAGCCGCGGAGCCGGGGCCAGGCGCGGGTGAGGGCCTCGTGGGTGATCTCGAGGGCGTCGTCGTCGGTGGTGACCAGTCGGGCGGTGACCAGCATCTCGATGAGCTGGTCGTGTTCGGGGTCGGTGCCGACCAAGCGGCGTGGCACCCGGGTGCGGACCGGTTCGCCCTCCGGGCCCGGGGAGACCAGCCGCAGGACGAGGTCGCGCAGCAGGTGGCGGCGTTCGACCTCGATCCGGGAGTAGAGACCTTCGGCGGATTGGGCCACGGCTCCGTTGATGCCGCCGCTGGCGCGGTAGCCGGCCACCGTGAGGGTGTTGCCCTCGCGTCGTTTCCAGGTCTCCTGCAGCGCGTGCGACATCAGCGGTAGCGCCCCGGGGTCGTTGCCGACCTCGCGGACCAGGAGGTCGACCAGACCGGGCTCGATCAGCAGCCCGGCTTGGCGGGCGGGGGTCTCGATCGCCGAGCGCAGACCGTCCTCCTCCAGCCCGCCGACCAGATACATGCCGCGCTCCACGAGCCGGCTGAAGCCGGGGTAGGCGGCGAGGTCGGCCAGGTGGTCGGCACGCAGCGCGAGGGCCACGGTCCGGTCCGCGGCCTCGGCGGCCACGACACCGAGGAACTCCTCCCGCTCGGCGGTGTCGTGGCACAGCGAGAACAGCTCCTCACACTGATCGATCAACAGCGCCGCAGTGCGCGGGGCCTGCGCGAGCGCGGTCAGCGAGTCCATCGGGTGGGGACCGGGGGTGATCGTCACGCTGGGCTGTCCGCGGCCTCGCAGGGCCGCGGCCACGCCGGCGCGCAGCAGCGAGGACTTGCCCGACCCCGAGGGCCCGACCAGCGCGAGCACCGAGGACCGCGCCACGATCTCCAGGCAGGCGGCCACATCGCCGTCGCGCCCGAAGAACCATTCCGCGTCCTCGACGCCGTAGGCCCGCAGACCCAACCAGGGACAGGTGCCCGACGGGGTGGGTGCATCGGCGACCAGCAGCGAGGCGTCCTGGCGAAGGATCGAGGTCTCCAGCGCGACCACCTCGGGGCCCGGATCGATGCCCAGGTGCTCGGCCAGGACGGCCTTGAGCTGGTGGATCGTGCGCAGCGCCTCGGCCTGCTGGCCGGACTGGTACTGCGCCCGGGCCAGCAACACCCACCGGTACTCACGCAGCGGTGCGGCGCGTACCAGGGCCTGTGCCTCGGAGAGGATCTCGCGGTACCGCCCGGCCCGCAACAATGCCTCGATCCGCAGCTCCTCGGCCTCCAGACGCAACTCGGAGAGCCGCGTACCGGCTGCGACCGCCGGCTCCCAGCCCTCCAGATCGACGAAGGGCTCCCCACGCCACCACCCCAGCGCATCGCTGAGCAGGTACGCCGCCCGATCGACCTCCCCGAGCGTGAGCAGCTCCTGGGCCCGACCGACCTGGTCCTCGAACCGCAACGAGTCGACCTCCTCGACCGGGAGATGCAACGCATAGCCCTGTGCCGAGGTCCGCACCACGTCGCGACCCAGCAGCTTGCGCAGCCGGACCACGCAACCCTGCACGATCTTCCCGGCCGAGGCCGGCGCACCCTCACCCCACAGCGCATCGAAGAGCTGGTCGGCGCTCACCGGATGACCCGGATCGGTCGCCAACGCTGTCAGAACCACTCGGTCCCGCCGACCCAGATCCCCCGAGCCGTCCACCGTCAGTGGGCCGAGAACGCCAATGCCCACCCTTCAAGCGTCGCACCGGGAATCGACACCGTCAACGCGGCCGATACCGGCGCGATACCGAGCCCCGACCACCGCGATACCGACCGATGTCAGAACGGAGACCTACACCGGGGCCCACCAGCCCCACGACCAAGGAAGGCACCATGAACACCACCACCCACCGCACCGCGACCACCCTCGCCGCTGCCACCGCCGTCGCCGGCGCACTGACCATCATGTCCGCCGTCGCGCCCACGGCTGCCAGCGCACGCCGCGTCGACCCTGTCGCCGACCCGGCCGCGCGCTGCGCCGTCAGCACCGGCGACGCGTCCAGCACCGCGCCGATGGACATCGCCGAGATCGTCACGATGCTGAAGGTTCGGAGGGCGAAGTACCTCTTCGACCACCCGTACCTGCTCCGCTGAACCGCCGACCTATCGCCCGATCAGCGCTCTCGCAGCACCGACTCGATCCGCTCCACCTTGGCGCTCAGCTGGCCCTCGTAGCCGGGCCGGATGTCGGCCTTGAGCACCAGCCCGACCCGCGGCGAGACCGCGGCGACCGCGTCGACGCACTGCTTGATGACACCCATGACCTCGTCCCACTCCCCTTCCAGGTTGGTGAACATGGCATTGGTCTCGTTGGGCAGCCCGGACTCGCGGACGATGCGGATCGCCTCCGCGACGGACGCGGCCACCGAACCATCGGGGTCGTCGGTCGTTGTCGGGGCGATGGAGAAGGCGACGAGCATGTCGAGACACTATCCAAATGCCTCCTGGGGCTGCATATAGTGGCGCCGCCGGGGGCCGAAGGTGCCTCACCCGGCGGGAAGGAACCGATGAGTGAGGGACTCGACCGGCTCGCTGCCACGCTGCGCGTGCCGGCGACGCGGCTTGCGCCGCTGGAGGCGTACGACGACCAGCAGCTGGGCCGGTTCGACGATCTGGTCCAGGGCGCGATGGCAGCGGAGGACAAGGCGTTCGACGCTTCCCTCGACGAAGCGCTGAAGCTGGTGCCGAAGATGCTGCGCGGGGTCGTCCAGAAGATGCTCGGAGGTAGTCGATGACCGCCCTGACCAGCTCGCTGGAGATCGCCAAGCTCGCCCACGAGATGCACGTGGACGAGTCCGAGCTCGCCTTCCTCGCCACCACCTCCCCCGACGACCTCCGCGATCTGCGCGGGATCGTCTCGCACGCGATGTTCAGCCGTCACGAGTCCCGGGTCAAGGGGCTGGCCGCGGTCAGCAGGAAGCTCCCCGCGGCCGTCACCGCGAAGATCACCGAGATCGCGATGGGCCCCATGCTCAGCGCCCGGGTGGCTGCGGTGATGGACCCCGCTGACGCCGCGAAGCTCGCCGGCCACCTGAAGCCGGAGTTCCTCGCCGAGCTCTCGGTCCATCTCGACCCGAGCCGGGTCGAGGGAATCATCGCCAAGCTGGACAGTGCTCTGGTCGTCGAGGTCGGTCGCCGGCTGCTCGCCCAGGGTCACCTGATGGCGCTGGCCCGCTTCACCGGCGTGGTCAGCCCGGCGACTTCGCTCGAGGTCGTCGACGGCGCCTCGGGCGCCCAGATCCTCCAGCTGGCGCTCTTCATCGACGAGCCCTCCGTGGTCGACCCGATCCTCGCCGGCCTCCCCGACGAGACCGTCGCCGAGATCGCCGCCGCGACGGCCGATCGCGGCGAGGCCGCCGATGCGCTCCTAGCCGCGCTCCACGAGGACAGCCGCGCCAGGATCGCCTCCCTGACTTGAGCCGAGGCGTCAGGTACGTCGGCCGAAGCGTCACCCGCGTTGGCCAAGGCGTCACGTACGTCGATCGAAGCGTCACCCGCGCCGGCCGAGGCGTCACGTACGTCGATCGAAGCGTCACCCACGCTGGCCGAGGCGTCACTGCGGTGGAATGAGGCGTCACGGCATGCCATCTCGACCGCCCTAACTGACATGTCGTCCGACATACCTGACGCCTCGCCCGACCTACCTGACGCCTCGCCCGACATACCTGACGCCTCGCCCGACATACCTGACGCCTCGCCCGACATACCTGACGCCTCGCCCGACCTACCTGACGCCTCGCCCGACCTACCTGACGCCTCGACGGGATGCGAAACGGCCCGCCACCCTTTCGGGTGACGGGCCGTTCGTGGGTCGGATCAGGCGTTGACCAGGCTGCGCAGGACGTACTGCAGGATGCCGCCGTTGCGGTAGTAGTTGGCCTCACCGGGGGTGTCGATGCGGACGACCGCGTCGAACTCGACACCGGTGTCGGTGGTGACCTTGACCGTCTTGGGGGTAACACCCTCGTTGAGCGCGGTGATGCCGGAGATCGAGAAGGTCTCCTCACCGGTCAGGCCGAGGCTGTCGGCGGTCTGGCCCGCGGGGAACTGCAGCGGGATGACGCCCATACCGATCAGGTTGGAGCGGTGGATGCGCTCGAACGACTCGGTGATGACAGCCTTGACGCCCAGGAGCGAGGTGCCCTTGGCGGCCCAGTCGCGCGAGGAGCCGGAGCCGTACTCCTTGCCACCGAGGACCACGAGCGGGGTGCCGGCCGCGGCGTAGTTCTGAGCGGCGTCGTAGACGAACGACACCGGGCCGTCGGCCTGGGTGAAGTCGCGGGTGTAACCACCCTCGGTGCCCGGGGCGACCTGGTTCTTGATCCGGATGTTGGCGAAGGTGCCGCGGATCATGATCTCGTGGTTGCCTCGGCGCGAGCCGTAGGAGTTGAAGTCACGCTGCTCGACGCCGTGCTCGATGAGGTACTTGCCGGCGGGCGAGTCCTTCTTGATGTTGCCCGCGGGGCTGATGTGGTCGGTGGTGACCGAGTCGCCCAGCTTCAGCAGCACGCGCGCACCCTCGATGTCGGCGACCGGGGCCGGGGTCTTGGCCATGCCGTCGAAGTAGGGAGCCTTGCGGACGTAGGTCGACTCCTCGTCCCAGGTGAAGGTGTCACCGGTCGGGGTCGGCAGGTTCTGCCAGCGCTCGTCGCCCGCGAAGACGTCGGCGTAGTCCTTGGTGAACATGTCGGAGTCGATCGCGGCGGCGATGGTCTCCTCGACCTCGGCCGGGGTCGGCCAGATGTCCTTGAGGAAGACGTCGTTGCCGTCGTGGTCCTTGCCGAGGGAGTCCTCGAGCAGGTTGACGTTCATGTTGCCGGCCAGGGCGTAGGCGATGACCAGCGGCGGCGACGCGAGGTAGTTCATCTTCACGTCGGGGTTGATGCGACCCTCGAAGTTGCGGTTGCCGGAGAGCACCGAGACGACCGCGAGGTCGTTGTCGTTCACCGCGGTGGAGACCTCGGGGATGATCGGGCCCGAGTTGCCGATGCAGGTCACGCAGCCGTAGCCGACGAGGTTGAAGCCGACCTTCTCCAGGTAGGGGGTCAGGCCCGACTTGTCGTAGTAGTTCGTGACGACCTTGGAGCCCGGCGCCAGGGTGGTCTTCACCCACGGCTTGCGGGTCAGACCCTTCTCGACGGCCTTCTTCGCCAGCAGCGCGGCGCCGATCATGACCGACGGGTTGGAAGTGTTGGTGCAGGAGGTGATCGAGGCGATCGTGACCGCGCCGTTCTCCAGCTCGAACTCGGTGCCGTCGGCCAGCGTGACCGGGACCTTCGCGTCGGCCTTGGACGTGTACGTCGGCAGGTGACCCTCGAAGGAGGTCTTGGCGTCGGTGAGCTGGACGCGGTCCTGCGGGCGCTTCGGGCCGGCGATCGAGGGGACGATCGTGGAGAGGTCGAGCTCGAGCTTCTCCGAGTAGCGCGGCTCGGCAGCAGGGTCGTGCCAGAGGCCCTGGTCCTTGGAGTACTTCTCCACCAGGGCCAGCTGCTCCTCCGAGCGGCCGGTGAGGCGGAGGTAGTTGATGGTCTCCTCGTCGACCGGGAAGATCGCGACGGTGGAGCCGAACTCGGGGCTCATGTTGCCGATGGTGGCGCGGTTGGCCAGCGGCAGGGCGGTCACCCCGGCGCCGTAGAACTCGACGAACTTGCCGACCACACCGTGCTTGCGCAGCATCTCGGTGATGGTGAGCACCAGGTCGGTGGCGGTCGAGCCCTCGGGCAGGTCGCCGTGGAGCTTGAAGCCGACCACGCGCGGGATCAGCATGGAGACCGGCTGGCCGAGCAGCGCGGCCTCGGCCTCGATGCCGCCGACGCCGAAGCCGAGGACGCCCAGGCCGTTGACCATGGTGGTGTGGGAGTCGGTGCCGACGCAGGTGTCGGGGTAGGCCTGCAGCTCGCCGTCGACCTCACGGGTGAAGACGGTGCGGGCCAGGTGCTCGATGTTGACCTGGTGGACGATGCCGGTGCCCGGCGGGACGACCTTGAAGTCCTCGAACGCGGTCTGGCCCCAGCGCAGGAACTGGTAGCGCTCGCGGTTGCGCTCGTACTCGATCTCGACGTTGCGCTCGAAGGCCTCCGGGGTGCCGAAGACCTCAGCGATCACGGAGTGGTCGATGACCATCTCGGCGGGCGAGAGCGGGTTGATCTTGGTCGGGTCGCCGCCGAGCTCGGCCGCAGCCTCGCGCAGGGTCGCCAGGTCGACGATGCAGGGCACGCCGGTGAAGTCCTGCATGATCACGCGCGCCGGCGTGTACTGGATCTCCTTGTCGGGCTCGGCGGTCTCGTCCCAGCCCGCCAGCGCCTTGATGTCGTCGGCGGTGATGTTCGCGCCGTCCTCGGTGCGCAGGAGGTTCTCCAGCAGCACCTTCAGCGAGAAGGGCAGCGACGCGACGTCGAGGCCCTCACCCTTGACCGCATCCAGGCGGAAGATCTCGTAGGACTTACCGTCCACGTCCAGGGTGCTCTTGGCACCGAAGCTGTCCTTGCTGGCCAACGCGTTCATCTCCTTGCTCGCGTCCACAGTGACGTACGAATTCAAGTCTTTGAGGCCCATCCTGCCCCGGCCACGTACGCCGGGAAAACAAAGGCTCACCTAACCTTTTACGACGGGCGGGCCCGTCGATCTCTTGATATCAAGATACATGATGTCGAACGACATTTCGAATCCCCCGGCGCGCCGTGTTGTGACCACCGCCGCTGACAGCGATCCTCGGATGCTCCATGATTGGTCCGACCGGGCCACCCGTCGGGCCGCTACTCGTCGGGCACTAGTGATTCGAGGAGAGCCTTGAGCACCCTGATCGCCGTCGTGGCGCTGGTGATCGCCGTGGCCGCCGCCGCTGTCGCCTGGCGCCTGCGGCGCGCCAACAAGGCGCTGCGTGCCGAGACCATCGGTCTGCTGTGGCGACTGGAGCAGGCCGACATCTCGGCCCCGCGCACCGCCTACGCCGAGCTCCCGCCCGAGGACAGGCTGCTCAGCATCCGCATCCTCAACCCGCTCGAGCTCGCCTCGGCCCAGACGAAGGCGGCCACGATGCTGCACAAGGTGCGGCCGGCGCTGCTCTCCAAGATGGTCTACGACCAAGCCGCCGACTCGCTGCGCGAGCGGCTGGCCGACGAGGGCGTGGTGGCGGAGGTCAAGGTCCATGCTGGTCGCTAGCCTCGCCCTGCTCGGTGTGCTCGGCGCCGGCGTCGTGGTCGCTCTCGCCCACCTGGAGCAGCGTCGCCTGGAGCGGGCGCTGGAGGACGTACGTCTCGCCGACCTGAAGGCGCGCACGTCCCTCGCCGAGGCCGAGCGCGCCGCGGACTGGCTCGGCCCCATCACCGACCCGATCACGGCACCGTTCGCGGAAGCCACCCGGTCGGTGGCCGGCGCGCTGGCCCGGGTGGTGCCCTACTCCGGCCGGCGTACGCCGCGGGTGCTCAACGCGATGCCGGCCACCACGACCGGCGAGCTGCTCGGCACGCTCGGCCCGCAGCTGGACGAGGCCGTCCTGGACCGCCGGCAGCTGATCACCGACCTCTCCGACGACCCGACGATGGCGATGCGGATCGTCGTCGACGAGCGTTAGCCGAGCACCCCCAGCCGCTCGCGCAGGCGAGCCCGCTCGTCGTCGGTGAGCGGCACCGCGAGCTCCTCGACGTAGGCCATCACCTCGTCGAGCCCGATCTCGCGGTGCTCGGTCTCCTCGCCCTCGCGGCGGATGGTGACGGTGTTGTGGGTGAGGCTGAGGTGTCGGTCCTCGCGGAGCCCGGTCACGATCAGCCGGTGACGGAAGTGCACCGTCGGGTGGGTACTGGTGTAGTGATGGCCGAGCGCGACGTCGCTCGGCACGACCAGCGCCTCGTCGTGGGTGTGCATCAGCTCCCAGCCGTCGTCCTTGGCCCGCTCCAGCGCCCAGCCGTGCTCGCCCCACCGCACCCGGTGGGTGATTCCCCGGACCTCGTCGACCGCGCCGTCGACCAGCGGGATCGGCCGCCACACGCTCAGCCCGAACCCGGGATCGGCCAGCAGCCGCTCCCCGTCCAGCTCGACCACGGCCACCAGATGCGTACGTCCCGCCGCGGTCGGGTCGGCGCCCACCCGCGCAAGCCGGCGCTCGACGGCGAAGCCCAGCCGGTCCAGCACCGCGGCGAACAGCGTCCCGTGCTCGAAGCAGTAGCCGCCCCTCCCCCGACCCACGAACTTCTGCTGCACCTCGGGCAGGCCGACACCTGGATGCTGGTCGAGCAGCACGTCGATGTTGTCGAAGGTGAAGGTCCGCAGGTGGGCGTCGTAGATCTCCTCCAGCGCCTCCCGCGACGGGCCGGGCGGCTCGGTCACGCCGATCCGCTCCAGATACGCCGTCAGGTCGAGCCGGCCGGTGCCCCACAGGTCATCGCTCACGGCAGCATCTCAACGCCGATCGGCGAGCCGCGCAACCGATATCGGACGAGCTGGATCGCTTCGCGTGCGCCGGTGAAGGCTCGATGTGAAATGCTGATGGCGTGATCCGCACGACATTCACCTCGCGCCGGGCGTTGCTCGCGGGGGCGGTGGGTGGTCCGCTCGTCATGGCGCTCGGCGGCTGTGTCGGGCAGTCCTGGGACAAGCTGACGGGGACGAGTCTCTCGATCGCCACCGGCAACCGAGGAGGTGTCTTCGACCGTTACGGCAACGCGCTGGCCGCCGTCCTGGAGGAGCGCCTCGACGGCGTCACCGTCACCGCTCACAACACCAACGCCTCGCTGATCAACCTGCGCGAGGTGGCCCAGGGCACGAGCGACATCGGCTTCGCGCTCGGTGACGCGGCCGCGGACGCGATCCGGGGCACCGGACCGTTCGCCGATCCGGTCGACCTGGTCGCCTTGACCCGGACCTACGACAGCTTCGTGCACCTCGTGGTGACGGCCGACTCGCCGGTGCAGGAGGTGGCCCATCTCCGCGGTCGTCGCGTCGGCCTCGGCAGCCGGGGGTCGGGGACGAGGCTGGTTGCCGGGCGCATCCTCACCGCTGCCGGTATCGCGTCGGACGAGGTCACCGGCACCGACGACAGTCTGGAGCAGTCGGCCGACGGACTCCGTCGCGGGCGACTGGACGCCTTCTTCTTCGTGAGCGGCATCCCCAACACCGCCGTGACCAAGCTCTCCGAGAGCGTGCCCATCCGCCTGGTCGACCTGGGGACGTTGCTCCCCGAGCTGACGGAGGCGTACGGACCCGAATACACCCTGGGCCCGGTGCCGACCTCGAGCTACGGCCTGCCCCGTGCGGTCGACGCCGTGAGTGTGAAGAACTACCTCGTGGTCCACCCCGATCTCGACGAGGACCTCGCCTATGCGGTGACGCGCGTGATGTTCGAGGCGCAGGACCGGGTCGACCGGATCTCGCCTCAGGTGCGGCAACCCAACCTCGGAGCCGCGATCTTCACCTCACCCCTGCCCCTTCATCCGGGGGCGGAGCGATATTACCGAGAGCGTCGCCAGTAGCGGCGGGTAGCGCCACCGCCACCTCGAGGCCACCGTCGCTCGGCGTCGAGACGACCATCGACCCACCCAGGTCGTCGACGCGGGCCCGCACGATCGCCAGGCCGAGACCGGTGCCGGGTACGTTCTGGTGCTGTCTGCCCCGGAAGAATCGCGCACCGACCTTGGCGACGTCGTCGGGATGGAGTCCCTGACCGTGGTCCCGGACCCGCACCTCGATCCTTTCTGCCGGGACGTCACCACCGGCCACCGTGACCTCGACCGGCGAGTCCGGGGCGAACTTGGCGGCGTTGTCCAGGAGCGAGTCCAGGACGACCTCGACGACGTCCGGCGAGCTCATCGCGAGGGCCCTGTCGGGTAGATCGACACGGAGGCTGGTGAAGACGGGTTCCCACATCGCACACCGCTCGCGCACGATCTCAGCCACATCGACCTCCACCGGCGCGACCCGATGCGCGCCGATCTGGCTCAGCCTCAGCAGCGACTCGACGATGCTGCTGAGCCGGTCCGTCTCCTCCAGGACGGGTTCGACCGCAGCGACCGGTGACCCCGTCGCGGCCAGGTTCTCGACGCGCAGCCGTAACGCGGTGAGCGGGTTGCCGAGCTGGTGGGCCGCGTCGGCGACCAGCTCGCGCTGCTGGCGCTGGGACATCTCGACGTTGTCGACCATCGCGTTGAAGGATCGGGCGAGATGGCGCAGCTCGGGCGGTCCCAGCTCGTGGGCGCGGGAGGACAGGTCTCCGTCGGCGAGGTCCTTCGCCGCATGCTCGAGGTCGTCCACCGGCCGGAGGATCCAGCCCACGAACGGCACCACGGCACCGAAGACCATCAGCAGCACGACCACGAGTCCAGCCGCCACCAGCCAGGCGAGCCCGCTCGCGACGCTGCTCTTGACGGCGCTCGTCGGAGCGACGACCACGACCGCTCCGAGCACCTGGGCATCCCTGCCGACCGGCGACCCGATCACGACGTCGTCGCCGCTCCAGGGCCAGACCGTGGCGGGTGGTTGTGAGCCGGCACCCGAGAGCGCACGGTCGATGGTCTCCTGCACCTCGGGATCGTCCCCAGCCGTCTCCTCACCCGCTTGCGCGACGACCTGACGGTCCGCGTCGGTGACCAGCACCGACCCGCCGTAGACGTCCACGTAGCGCTCGAGGTCGACGCTCAGCTCCTCGGCGAGTCCTGACTCGAGGGCATCCTCCGCCACGACCGCGAACCGGGTGACGTCGCCGAGCCGACTCACGAACATGGCCTGCGTGCGGTCGGAGGCGTACGTCGCGATCAGCGGCACCATGAGCGCGAGGAGCAACAACCCGATCAGAGACAGGGACACGAGGAGCAGTCGGCGGCGCACGTGTCACTCCTACGTGGTGACTCGGTAGCCCACGCCACGGACCGTTGCCACCAACCCCGGCCGACCGAGCTTGGAGCGCAGCGCCGACACGTGGACGTCGAGCGTTCGCGAGGCACCGACCCAGGCTGTCTCCCAGATCCCCTCCATCAGGGTCTCCCGGGTGACGGTGTCTCCGGCGGCCTGCACGAGCATGGAGAGCAGGTCGAACTCCTTGCGGGTCAGGGCGACCTCCTCCCCCGCCACCGTCACCCGGCGCGACCCGTGGTCGAGATGCACGTCACCGACGTGCTCGACCAGCTCGGTCGACCGCTGCCCCACGCGTCGCATGACCGCATCGATCCGGGCGAGGAGCTCGGCGAGCCGGTAGGGCTTGGTGACGTAGTCGTCCACGCCCGAGCGCAGAGCGGAGACCACGGTGAGCTCGTCCCTTCGTGCCGTCACCGCGATGATCGGCACGTCGACCCGGGTCCGGAGCTGGCGGCACAGGGCCAGCCCGTCCTGGTCGGGCAGCCCCATGTCGAGCAGGATCAGATCCACTCCCCCGAGGAGCTGCAGGGCCTCGGCTGCGGTGCCGGCCCGGCGTACGTGGAGGTGGATGCGTTGCAGGGCAGGCATCAGCGCCGCTACGACGCGGTCGTCGTCCTCGACGAGCAGGACTCGCATCTCACCTCGCTTGCCCGACGCACGCGCCAGGGGCTCGATCGGCCAACGTTAGAACTCTGTAAAGTCTCGCGGCCGAACCGGCAGGTGTGACGCACGACACTTCTAGGTTACGCAGCATGCCAGCCCCCACCCCCACCCCCCAACCGGGCTCCCAGGTCGACGTCGACAGCCTCGTCGCGGACTACGACGAGGAGAAGCCGTCCCGGAACCTGTCGCCGCGCCTGGAGCTCGTCGTCGGGCTGTGGTGCTTCCTGGTCTCCCTGTTCGTGCTCCGTCAGGTCTTCGACCCGCTCGATCTGGGCAGCCAGTACTACCTGATCCTCTTCCTCGGCATGACGCTGCCCCTGGTCTTTCTGACCTACCGGATGCGGGGGCGTCGCGATCCGGCGAAGACCCATGCCGACAACCCCGGTGTCATCGACTGGCTGCTCGCCGCCACGGCCGTGATCGTGGGCCTCTACCCGGTGCTTCCGTTCCCGCTGACGGACGTCGGCCTCGGCGGGTTCGGCGAGTTCCTCGACCGTCAGGGCTCGCTGCTCCCGCTCGACGTGGCTGCCGGGACCGTGTTGCTGCTGCTGGTGCTCGAGGCCACCCGTCGGACGACGGGGCTGGTTCTGCCGGCCGTCTGCGCCGTCTTCTTCGCCTACGCCTACTTCGGCGGCTACCTGCCCATCGGCTGGAGCATCAGCCACATCGGGCTCGACCTCGATCAGATCATCAATGCGCTCTACAACGAGGCTTCGGGCTTCTTCGGCGTACCCCTCGACGTCGCGGCGACCTACATCGTGCTGTTCACGATCTACGGTGCGGTGCTCGACCGCATGGGAGCCGGCCGCTTCTTCGTGGAGTTCAGCTTCTCCCTGTTCCGCAGGTCCGGGTCGGCCCCTGGCCGCACCGTGGCCACGTCCGGGTTCCTGCTCGGCACCGTCTCCGGTTCGGGAACGGCGACCGCGGTCACCCTCGGCTCGTTCGCCTGGCCGATCCTCAACCGGGCCGGCTACCCGAAGGAGGCAGCCGGAGGCATGCTGGCCGCATCCGGCATCGGCGCCATCCTGTCGCCGCCGACCATGGGAGCGGCGGCGTTCATCATCGCCGAGTATCTCGGGGTCTCCTACGTATCCGTACTGGTCTGGGCGATCGTTCCGACCCTCCTCTACTACCTCGGCATCTTCTTGGCCGTCGAGATCGATGCCCGCCGGTTCGGGGCGCATCGCGTCGACCTCGCCATCGGGAACGCGCTGCAGCTGCTGGCCCGCTCCGGATACCACTTCATCAGCCTCGGCGTGATCGTGTTCTTCCTCGCCATCGACATCCCGCCGTTCCGCGCCGTCGTCTACGCCACCGGCGTCGCCGCGCTGTTCGGACTCCTCGAGGCGGTGCTGTCGCGTCGCCCGGTGGTCAGCGGCTTCGACGACCACGACGTCGAGCAGGAGCGGATGGAGCTCGGGGAGTCGCTCCGGGACTACGCCCGCCGCGTGTACGACGCGCTGAGCTCCGGCATCCGCTCGGCGTTGCCCGTCATCGCGGTCTGCGCCGCCGCGGGCGTCATCACATCGGTCATCGCCAAGACCGGCCTGGGCCAGGTCCTGTCCGCCGTCCTGGTCGACCTGGCCTCGCTGCTGTCCTTCAACGAGGCGTCTCTGCTGGTGCTCTCGGCGCTGTTCTCCGCGTTCGCGATCCTGCTGCTCGGCCTCGCGGTGCCCGTGACTGCGTCGTTCATCCTCAGCTGGGTCATCATCGGCCCGGCACTGATCTCGCTCGGCGTGGACGCCCCGCAGGTGGCGATGTTCATCTTCTACTACGCGGTCCTCTCGGAGGTGTCCCCGCCGACGGCGCTCGCCGCGGTGGCGTCGGCCGCCATCACCGGCGGCAAGGTCATCCCGACGATGATGCAGGCCTGCAAGTACACGCTTCCCGCCTTCCTGGCCCCGATCGCCTTCGTGGTCACCGACAACGGCGCGCATCTTCTCGCCCGCGGTGACTTCATCGACATCGTCTGGACCTTCCTGGTGGCCGGATGCGCGGTCGGCGCCCTCGCCATCTGCACGACCGGATGGATCCTCGGCCCGACCAACCTTCTCGAGCGCGCCCTGTGCCTGCCCGCCGCACTGCTGCTGCTCTACCTGGTCCCGACCTCCATCGCGCTGGGCTTCGCCCTGCTCGCCATCGCACTGGTGCTCCATCTCATACGTCGCAAGGCGACCGGCGCGACGGCCGGCGAGCAAGACCACACCAGCCCCGACCCGACGTACGCATGACCCCAACCCCCAAGAAAGGCACCACCATGAAGCGCATCACCCCGCTCGCCGGGATCGCGGTCGCCGCGGCCCTCGTACTGACCGCCTGCGGCGGCCAGCAGAGCCGGCAGGAGGCAGGCTCCGGAGCAGACGAGAGCAGCTGCGATGCCGGCACGGGCCGCATCTCGATCGCCACCGGAAACTCCACCGGCGTCTACTACGTGGTCGGCGGCGGCATGGCCCAGGTGATCAACGACGAGACGAAGCTGAAGGCCACCGCCGCGGAGACCGGTGCCTCGGTGCAGAACATCGAGCAGGTCGTCGCCGGCAACTACGACGTCGGCTTCTCGCTCGCGGACTCCGCCGCCGACGCGGTCAACGGCGAAGCCGACTTCGACAAGGCGCAAGACGTCTCGACCCTGGGCCGGATCTACTCCAACTACACCCACGTGGTCGTCCGCAAGGACGCCGACATCGACTCCGTCGAGGACTTCGCCGGCAAGGCGATCTCTACCGGGTCGCCCGAGTCGGGCACCGAGGTCATCGCCAACCGGCTGATCGAGTCCGCCGGCCTCGAGGTCTCCGACGTGAAGGCCCAGCGCCTGGACCTGACCAAGACCGTCGACGGCATGAAGGACGGCTCCATCGACGGGCTCGTGTGGTCCGGCGGCCTGCCCACCCCGGCGATCACCGACCTCTTCACCTCGATGGGCGACAAGGTCGAGTTCATCGACATCACCCCGCTGCTGCCGAAGATGCAGGAGGTCAACGAGGTCTACGAGGAGACGTCCATCCCGGGCGACACCTACGAGCTGGCCGAGGACATCCCGACCATCGTCGTGCCCAACGTGCTGGTCGTGAAGAACGACATGCCCGAGAACCTGGCCTGTGCCCTCACCACGCTGCTGGTGGAGCAGAAGGACAAGCTCGTCCAGGTCCACCCGGCCGCCAACGAGATCGACCCCGCCACCATGGCCGAGACCGGCCCGATCCCGCTCCACCCGGGTTCCGAGCGCGCGCTGGCGGACCTCGGCTGACCGCCCGCTGGGTGGGTCGGTACAGCCGCGCTGTGCCGACCCACCCTTCTCCCCGAGTCCACCGCACCGACACGAGACCAGCACCTTTCAAGGAGAGACCGCCCCGTGACCGCCCGCACCACACAGACCCCACTCCAGCTGTTCGACACCGACTCGCTGATCGGCGAGGAGGATCGAGCGATCCGCGACACGGTACGGCGATTCGTCGAGGACCGGATCAGGCCGGAGATCGCCGACTGGTACGAGTCGGGCTCGATCCCGGCCCGCGACCTGGCCAAGGAGCTCGGCGCGCTCGGCGTGCTCGGTATGCACCTGGACGGCTACGGCTGCGCGGGCACCAGCGCCACGGCGTACGGTCTGGCCTGCCTGGAGCTGGAGGCCGGCGACTCGGGGCTCCGCTCCCTCGTCAGCGTCCAGGGGTCGCTGGCGATGTTCGCGATCTGGAGGCACGGCAGCGACGAGCAGAAGCAGGAGTGGCTGCCCCGGATGGCCGCGGGCGCTGCCATCGGCTGCTTCGGTCTGACCGAGCCGGACTTCGGCTCCAACCCCGCCGGCATGCGGACACGCGCGGTCCGGGACGGGACGGACTGGCGGTTGACCGGCAACAAGATGTGGATCACCAACGGCTCGGTGGCCGAAGTGGCGGTGGTGTGGGCACAGACCGACGACGGGATCCGCGGGTTCGTCGTCCCCACCGGCACGCCGGGCTTCTCAGCGCCGGAGATCAAGAAGAAGATGTCGCTGCGCGCCTCGGTCACCTCCGAGCTCGTGCTCGACGACGTCCGGCTCCCCGCCGACGCGGCGCTGCCCGAGGTCACCGGCCTGTCGGGGCCCCTCTCGTGCCTCAACGAGGCCCGCTACGGGATCGTCTTCGGCGCGCTGGGCGCTGCCCGCGACAGCCTCGAGACGGCGATCGCATACTCGAAGGACCGCGACATCTTCGACAAGCCGCTGGCGGCCTACCAGCTGACCCAGGCGAAGCTCGCCGACATGTCTCTGGAGCTCGGCAAGGGCATGCTGCTCGCCCTGCACCTGGGCCGTCTCAAGGACGCCGGCTCGCTGCGGGCCGAGCAGATCTCGCTCGGCAAGCTCAACAACGTGCGCGAGGCGATCGCCATCGCCCGCGAGTGCCGGACCATTCTCGGCGCGGCCGGCATCACCCTCGAGCACCCCGTCCTGCGGCACGCCAACAACCTCGAGTCCGTGCTGACCTACGAGGGTACGAGCGAGGTCCACCAGCTCGTCATCGGTCGCGCCCTGACCGGAGAGGCGGCCTTCCGGTGACCCCAGGAGCACTCACCGGCGTACGCATCGCCGACTTCAGCCGGGTGCTGGCAGCTCCGTACGCCACGATGCTGCTGGCCGACCTGGGTGCCGAGGTGGTCAAGGTCGAGCGACCGGACGGCGGGGACGAGACCCGCTCGTGGGGACCGCCGTGGTCCGAGGACGGCGAGTCGACGTACTTCCTCTCGGTCAACCGCAACAAGGAGTCGCGTGCGATCGACCTGCGCTCCGCGGAGGGCCGACGTGAGGCCCATGACCTCGTCGCCGGGTGCGACGTCCTCGTCGAGAACTTCCGCGACGGCACGATGGAGCGACTCGGCCTGGGATACGCCGCCCTGTCCGCGGAGCACCCGGGGCTGGTCTACTGCTCGATCACCGGCTTCGGCTCGCGCGAAGGGGCCTCGCTCCCCGGCTACGACCTGGTGGCCCAGGCCGTCGGCGGGCTGATGTCGGTGACCGGTACGCCCGAGTCCGGGCCGGTCAAGGCCGGCGTCGCGCTGGTCGACGTGATCACCGGCCTGCACGCGACCGTCGGGATCCAGGCCGCCCTGCGCCACAAGGAGCGCACCGGGCAGGGACAGCGGGTCGAGGTCAACCTGCTCTCCTCGCTCCTCTCCGCGCTGTCGAACCAGGCATCCACCTACGTCACGACCGGCCAGGTGCCCCAGGCGCTCGGCAACGTACACCCCAGCATCGCGCCGTACGAGCTGCTCGCCACCGCGGACCGGCCGCTGGCCGTCGCTGCGGCGAACGACAAGCTCTTCGCCCTGTTCGCCAGAGGTCTGGGCCGGCCGGAGCTGGCCGAGGACCCACGCTTCGCCACGAACGCCGACCGGGTGGCCCACCGTGCCGTGCTGGTGGCCGAGCTCGAGGACGTCCTGCGGGAGCAGCCGGCCGACCACTGGTTCGCGGTGCTGTCGGAGCTGGGGGTCCCGTGCGGCCCGATCAACGACCTGGGCCAGGCCTTCGCCCTCGCCGAGCGGCTCGGCCTCGCACCGGTCGCCGACATCCCCGGCGACGGTCGGGACCCGGTCCCGACCGTGGCACACCCGATCACGCTGTCGGCCACCCCGGCGACGTACCGGAGCCCACCTCCGCGCCTCCCCGGTCGTGCGGTGTGACGGGCCTCCGGGTCGCCGTGGTCGGCGGCGGCATCATCGGCGCGGCCGTCGCCCGGCACTTGGCCCGCCGCCACGACGCCGCGGTCACCCTGCTCGAGAAGGAGACCCAGCTGGCCGCGCATCAGAGCGGCCACAACAGCGGCGTGGTCCACGCCGGCCTCTACTACGAACCGGGCAGCCTCAAGGCGAGGCTGTGCCGCCGAGGTGTCGATCTGCTGCAGGAGTTCGTCAGCGAGCACACGATCGCCTACGACGAGTGCGGCAAGGTCGTGGTGGCGCTCTCGGAGAACGAGGCCGGACGTCTCGACGCGCTGCACAAGCGCGCGGTCGCGAACGGCGTGCCGGGCGTCCGTGTCGTCGAGGCCGACGAGCTGCGAGCCATCGAGCCGCACGCCGCCGGGGTGCGAGCGATCCACTCGCCGCGGACCGCGATCGTCGACTTCCCTGCGGTGACCGAGGCACTCGCCGCCGAGCTCCTCGACGCCGGCGGCTCGGTGCTCCTCGGTCACGAGGTGACCGCCATGACGGAGCGCACCGACGGCGTACGCGTCGAGACGACGAGGGAGGACGGCGACTACGACCTGGTCGTCGTCTGCGGCGGGTTGCAGAGCGACCGGCTCGCCGCCCTGGTCGGCGAGCCCCGTGAGCCGCGGATCGTCCCGTTCTACGGCGACTACTTCGTCGCCGACGCCGGTCAGCGCTCGCTGGTGCGCGGGATGATCTACCCGGTGCCGGACCCGCGCTACCCGTTCCTCGGCGTCCACGTCACCCCGAAGACCGACGGCACCCTGACGCTCGGCCCCAACGCGTTCCTCTCGCTCGGCCGCGAGTCCTACGAGCGGGGCAAGGTCGTCCCGCGCGACGTACGCGATGCCGTCGGCTTCCCCGGCTTCTGGCGCTTCGCCTCCCGAAACGTCACCGCAGCGGTCCGGGAGTCCCGCACCGCGCTGAGCTCCCGCCGGTTCATCGAGGAGGCCCGCAGATACGTGCCCGACCTCGACCCCGCCGGGGTCCGGCGTGGCGGCCGTGGGGTCCGCGCCCAGGCGATGGACGACGCCGGCCACCTCGTCGACGACTTCGTGATCACCGGCACCGACCGGGTGGTGCTGGTCCGCAACGCACCGTCTCCCGGAGCAACCTCCGCCCTCGCCATCGCCGAGCACGTGGTCGACGAGGCGCTGCGGCGCCATCACGGAAGGACATCCAGATGACTCCCCCACCCCTCTCCCCCGGCCTCTGGGGCATCCTGGCCACGCCGTTCCACGGCGACCGGCTCGCGGTCGACCTCGCCTCGCTGCGCGCCGAGGTGGACCTCTACCTCCGCGTTCCTGCTGTGGGCCTGGTCGCTCTCGGCGTCTTCGGCGAAGGGAACGCCCTCGACTCGGCCGAGCAGGCCGCGGTCGTCTCCACGGTCGCCGAGCGAGCGCCCGGCCTCCCCCTGACGGTCGGACTGTCCGCGCGGACGACCGCCGTCGCGGTCGAGCAGGCGCGCACGGCCGCTGCAGCCGCCGGGCCTGCGCTGGCCGCGGTGATGGTGCAGGCGAACACACCCGACCCGATGATGCTGGTCCGCCACCTGAGGACGATCCACGACGAGGTCGGCGCCGGCATCGTCCTGCAGGACTACCCGGTGGCATCCGGGGTCCGGTTGACCGACGCCCAGGTGCTCGAGACCGTGAGGGCGTGCCCGTTCGTGGTGGCGGTGAAGTCCGAGGCACCGCCCACATCTCTCGCGATCGCGCGGCTGAGTGCGCACACCGACATCCCGGTCTTCGGCGGACTCGGCGGCGTGGGGCTGATCGACGAGCTCGCTGCCGGAGCCGCCGGCGTGATGACGGGGTTCTCCCATCCCGAGGGGTTGCGGGCAGCCCTCGACGCCTGGCACGAGGGAGGGTACGACGCCGCCCGGGCGGCCTTCGCGCCCTGGCTGCCGCTGGTCAACTACGAGGCACAGCCCGGCATCGGTCTCTCCTTGCGCAAGCAGATCCTGGCCAGGCGCGGCATCATCGCCGAGGGCGCGGTGCGGCCGCCGAGCCCAACCGCGCCCGAGGAGCTCCTACGCCTGGCGCCGGACCACCTGGCCGCGGCGCGAGAGCTGCTTGCCACGACAAGCACGACAAGCACGACACGAGAGCGGAGCTGACCATGGACACCGGACTCACCGGACGCACCGTGCTGGTGCCTGGATCCACCTCGGGTCTCGGGCTCGCCAGCGCCCGGGCCTTCGCGGCGGAGGGCGCCAACGTCGTCATCGCCGGGCGCCGGGCCGAGCTCGCGGCGGCCGAGGCCGAGGCGCTCGCCTCCTCACCCGGGGCGGCCGTCGGCATCGAGTGCGACCTCACCGTCACCGGTGCCGCGGAGCGGCTGGTCGAGCAGGCCACCGATGCCTTCGGCGCGGTCGAGGTGCTCGTCCTCAACAGCGGTGGCCCGCCGGCCGGCTCGGCGCTCGACGCCACTCCGGAGGCGGTGGAGGCGGCGATGTTGACGCTCGTCCAGCAGCAGGTCCGGCTCGTACGTGCCGTGCTGCCCGGCATGCGGCAGCGGGCCTGGGGCCGGATCGTGGCGATCGGGTCGAGCGGCATCCAGCAGCCCCTCGACAACCTGGCGCTGTCCAACACCGGTCGCGCCGCGCTGGCGGGTTACCTGAAGACGCTGGCCGGCGAGGTGGCGGGCAGCGGCGTCACGGTCAACATGGTCCTGCCCGGCCGCATCGACACGGACCGGGTCGCCACGCTCGATCAGGCTCGCGCCGACAAGACCGGAGCGAGCACGAGCGAGGTGCGGCGTACGGCCGAGGCCGGCATCCCGGTGGGCCGGTACGGCACCCCCGAGGAGTTCGCCGCCGCCGTCGTGTTCCTCGCGTCGACGGCCGCCTCCTACATCACCGGGGAGCAGCTTCGGGTCGACGGCGGCCTCGTGCGGTCGTACTGATGTCGGTCGTCGTGAGCAGCGCGACGGCCTCGACGTGGTGGGTCATCGGAAAGAGGTCGAAGGCGCGCAGCGTACGCAGCCGGTAGCCGTGCTCGGCGAAGATCGCGACGTCGCGGGCGAGCGCGGCGGGGTCGCAGGCGACATACGCGACCGCACGAGGTGACCGGGCGACGACGCTCTCCACGACCTTCCGGCGGGCGCCCTCTCGGGGCGGGTCGAGGACGACGAGGTCGAACGCGCCCTCCTCGAGGCGGCCCAGCACCGTCGCCACGTCACCGGCGGCGACCTCGGCGGAGGGGACGTTGCCCACCGAGAGCGCGGAGGCGGTCGGGTCGCCCTCGACCGCGACGACGCGCCCGGTCGGACCGACGCGATCGGCGAGAAAGGCGGAGAAGAGACCGACGCCGGCATAGAGATCCAGAACGGTGTCGCCCGGGGCCGGGGAGAGGGCGGAGAGCACCGCGGAGACCAGGGCCTCAGGCGCGCCGGGATGGACCTGCCAGAAGCCGTCCGCGGCGACCTCGAAGGAGTGCTCCGATCCCGCGACGGCGACCTGCTCCACGACCGTCCCGGCACCCGGCTCGCGGGCGTCGGTGGTGGCGATCAGGCAGTCTTCGACGGGGATGACGTCATGGGAGCGATACTTCCGCATGCCTCGGCCGCCACCGGGGGCGGTCGCGTAGCGCTGACGGGTCCGCCAGCGCAGCCCCTCCTCGTCGCCGGGTACGTCCTCCACGACCAGGTCCGCGACCAGCGGGTCATCGGCGGACAGGCCACCCAGGCGGACCAGCTGCTCGCGCAGCACCGCCGCCTTCAGCTCGCGCTGGCCGGACAAGGAGACGTGCTGGAAGTCGCAGCCGCCGCAGAGGCCCGGGCCGGCGTAGGGACACGGCGGAACGACCCGTTCCGGTGCGGCAGAGAGCACCGAGACCGCGTCCCCGCGCCAGAACCGGTCACCGGCAGTTCCCTCGGTGATCTCGACGACCACCTGCTCGCCGGGCAGCGCGTGGCGTACGAAGACGACGCGGGAGGCGTCTTCGAAAGGCACCCGCGCGACGAAGTGGCCGCCGTGCGCGACCGGGCCGACCTCGACCTCGAAGCGTCGCCCGACGTAGGACTCGCCCTTGGCCGCCTTCGGGCGCGGCCGCCGGCCGCGCGGGGCCGGACGACGGGGGCCGCTCATCGCCGGCCGCTTCCACGGCGCAGGCCGGGCGCGAGCCAGTAGTCCTCGCGCAGCTCCTCGGCGCGCTCCTTGCCGGAGGCGAGCTGGTAGGGCACCGAGATGACCATGACGCCCGGGGTGAACAACAGCCGGCCCTTGAGCCGCAGCGCGGTCTGGTTGTGGAGCAGCTGCTCCCACCAGCGGCCGACGACGTACTCGGGGATGTAGACGGCCACGACGCCACGTGGGTTGGCGTCACGGATCGCCGAGGCGTACTCGACGACCGGGCGGATCAGCTCGCGGTAGGGCGAGTGGAGCACCTTCAGCGGCATCGGCAGGTTGCGCTCGTCCCACTGCTTGAGCAGCTCGGCGGTGTCGGAGTCGGTGGTCGAGACCGTGACGGCCTCGAGGGCGTTGGGTCGGGTCGCCTGGGCGAAGGCCAGCGCCCGCAGAGTCGGCTTGTGGAGCTTGGAGACCAGCACGATGGCGTGGACCCGGGTCGGCATGACCTTGTCCTGCTCGTCGGCGGCCAACTCGCGGGCGACGTTGTCGTAGTGGCGCCTGATCCCCAGCATGACCAGGTAGAAGAAGGCCATCGCCAAGATGGTGATCCAGGCGCCGGCGAGGAACTTGGTGATCAGCACGATCACCAGCACGACCGAGGTCATCCCGAGACCGAAGGTGTTGATCGCTCGCGAACGCTGCATCCGGCGCCGCTCGCTCGGGTCCCGCTCGGTGGCCAGGTGACGGGTCCAGTGGCGGATCATGCCCAGCTGGCTGAGGTTGAAGGAGACGAAGACGCCGACGATGTAGAGCTGGATCAGCTTGGTGGTCTGCGCCTCGAAGATGATGATCAGAGCGATCGCCAGCACGGCCAGGAAGACGATGCCGTTGCTGTAGGCGAGCCGGTCGCCACGCGCCCCCAGGGACCGGGGTGCGTAGCCGTCCTTCGCCAGGATCGAACCGAGGACCGGGAAGCCGTTGAACGCGGTGTTGGCGGCGAGAACCAGGATGATCCCGGTGACGGTGATGACGAAGTAGAAGCCCGCCGGGAAGTCGTTGAAGACCCCGGCCGCGATCTGGGAGATCACCGGGTGCTGCTCGTAGCCGGCCGGCACGGCGTCGCCGGCGGCGGTGCGGAGGTTCTCGAGAGCGTGCGGGTCGACGTAGCGGATGCTCATCTGGTTGGCCAGCACGATGATGCTCATCATCATCGTGATCGCGATCAGGCCGAGCAGCAGCAGCGTGGTGGCGGCGTTCTTGCTCTTCGGCCGCTGGAAGGCGGGTACGCCGTTGGAGATCGCCTCCACACCCGTCAGCGCCGCACATCCGGACGAGAACGCACGGGCGAGCAGGAAGATCATTGCCACCTGGTTGAGCGTGCCCTCCCAACCCTCCTCGGGCCGGATGTCCAGGGCAGCGCTCTCGGCCAGCGGCAGGTTGCCGCTCGCCAGCAGCACCAGCCCGTAGACACCCATGCCGAGGATGGCGAACATGAACAGGTAGGTCGGGACCGCGAAGAACGTCCCGGACTCGCGTACGCCGCGCAGGTTCATCGCGGTGAGCAGCACGATCGCGATCGACGCGACCAGGACCTCGTGGCCGATCAGGCCGGGGATCGCGCTGGCGGCGTACTGAGCGGCGTTGGAGATCGAGACCGCCACCGTCAGCACGTAGTCGACCAGCAGGGCGCTGGCCACGGTCACGCCCGCCTTACGCCCCAGGTTGACCGTCGCGACCTCGTAGTCGCCACCGCCGCTCGGATAGGCGTGCACCGTCTGCCGGTAGGAGGTGACCACGGTCAGCATCACCAGAGCGACGACCAGGCCGATCTTCCAGGACCAGGCATAGGCGGAGGCTCCCGCCACCGCCAGCATGATGAAGATCTCGTCGGGCGCGTAGGCCACCGAGGAGAGCGCGTCGCTGGCGAAAACCGGTAGCGCGATGCGCTTCGGCAGCAGCGTCTCGCCCAGCTGAGAGCTTCGAAGCTTGCGACCGATCAGGATCCGCTTGGAGACATCACCGACACCCACAACCGCAGACGCTACGGCACATCGCCGCTACCGCGCGCTTCCGGATCGCCACACGCACCCGAACACGCCAACTTCGAGGGCGTAGGCGACGCGCGGCCCCGGCGAGTGCAATCATGACACGGTGCACGTAGTGATCATGGGCTGTGGCCGCGTCGGCTCGACCCTGGCCAGGAGCCTCGAGGACCGCAACCACACGGTCTCGGTCATCGACCAGAACTCCGAGGCGTTCCGGCGGCTCGGGCCAGGGTTCAACGGTGACAAGGTCGCCGGGATGGGATTCGACCGCGAGGTCCTGCTCAAGGCCGGCATCAAGCGGGCCGAGGCGTTCGCGGCGGTCTCCAGCGGTGACAACTCCAACATCATCTCCGCCCGGGTGGCGCGCGAGGAGTTCGGCATCCAGCAGGTGGTCGCCCGCATCTACGACCCCGGCCGCGCGGAGGTCTACCAGCGTCTCGGGATCAGCACCGTGGCGACCGTGAAGTGGACCGCCGACCAGGTGCTCCGCCGGCTCCTTCCGGCCGGCGCCGAGCCCGACTTCCGCGACATGTCGGGCAACATCCGCATCGACCAAGTGATCATGCCCGAGTCCTGGGTCGGCCAGCGGACCATCAAGTTCCAGCGCCAGTCCAACAGCCGCATCGCCTGGATCGACCGGCTCGGTGAGGGCGTCCTCCCGGTCCTCGAGAGCGTGATCCAGGAGGGCGACGTGCTCCACATCGTCATGCGCGAGGAGAACACCGCGCAGGCGTACAAGACGATCAAGAACGGCCCCGAGGAAGACTGACGATGAGAGTTGCTATCGCCGGGGCCGGGGCCGTCGGCCGGTCCATCGCCCGTGAGCTGATCACCAACGGCCACGAGGTGCTCCTCATCGACAAGAACCCGGGCTCGATCAAGCCCGAGCGGGTCGCGGACGCGGAGTGGCTCCTCGCCGACGCCTGCGAGCTCTCCTCGCTCGAGGAGGCCAGGCTCGACAACTGTGACGTGGTGATCGCCGCGACCGGTGACGACAAGGCCAACCTGGTCTGCTCGCTGCTGGCCAAGACCGAGTTCGGCGTGCCCCGCACCGTGGGCCGGGTCAACCACCCCAACAACGAGTGGCTCTTCACCGAGGCCTGGGGCGTCGACGTCAACGTCTCCACCCCGCGGATCATGTCCGCGCTGGTCGAGGAGGCCGTCACCGTCGGCGACCTGGTGCGCCTGTTCACCTTCCGGCAGGGCCAGGCCAACCTGGTCGAGATCACCCTGCCCGCCGACTCGCCCTACGTCGGCAAGCCCACCGGCCTGGTGCCGTTCCCGGAGAACTGCGCGCTGGTCACGCTGCTGCGGGACGGCCAGGTCTACGTACCCACTCCCGAGCAGCCTCTCGAGCAGGGCGACGAGCTCCTCTTCGTCGTGCCCACCGAGAAGGAGGACGAGCTCGAGCGTCTCCTGGCCCCCACGGGCCACGGCGGCTAGGGCTCGTACGCAGCAACCCCTCGATCTCGGCAGGACAACAGTTGGCTCGCTCTCCCCTCCTCCAGACGCTTCGTCCTGTCCGGGGAAGGCTGGTCGCCAGCCTGCTGCTGATGGTCGTCTCGACCGTCGCCGGCCTGGTGCCGCTGGTCGGGATCGTCGAGCTCGCCCGGATCCTGCTGCCCGCGGCCGACGGCTCACCTGTCGACGCCGACCTGGCCTGGGTCGTGGTCTGGGTGAGCGTGGCCGCGCTGCTGGTACGCCTCGCGACGGTGCTCGGCTCGTCGTGGCTCTCCCACGTCGCCGACCTCGACCTCTCCATCCACCTGCGTCGGCTGATGGTCGCCCGGCTCGGCCGGGTGCCGCTGGCGTGGTTCACCGAACGCAACTCCGGCACCGTCAAGAAGGCCGTGCAGGACGACGTCGCCGCGCTGCACCATCTCGTCGCCCACTCGGTCATGGAGCTCACCGCCGCGATCACGCTGCCCTCGGTCGTCGCCGTGTACCTCTTCGTCGTCTCCCCGCCGCTCGCTCTGGTCACCCTGGTCCCGCTCGCGCTCGGGCTGGTCGGGTTCCGGATCTCGATGCGGGGCGCCGCGGCTCTCTACCGGGACTACGACGCCGGGCTGGCCGAGCTCGCGGCGGCCACGGTCGAGAACACCGGCGGGATCGCGGAGATCAAGACGTTCGGCGCGACCGGCCGGGCCCACCAGCGGCTGGCCGAGGTCGCTACCCGGTTCGGCGGATTCAATCGGTCGTGGATGCGGCACTCCGCCCTGGGGATGCTGCTCATGGAGCTCGCGCTGACGCCGGCACTGACCCTGGTGCTCGTCCTCGGTGCCGGAGTCTGGATGCTGCGGACCGAGTGGATCACGGGTCCTGACCTGGTCCCGTTCCTGGTCCTCGGACTGGCCATGACCGCACCTGTCACCGTCGCCGGCTACGCCGCCCGCGAGCTGCGCGAGGCGACCGAGGCGGCCCGGCGCATCCAGCGGCTGCTGGCCGAGCCCGAGCTGCCCGAGCCGGCCGTCGCCGCGGCCGCTCCCGCCACCTCCCGTGTCGAGATCCACGACGTCTCCTTCGCCTACTCGCCCGGCGCGCCGCCGGTGCTCCACGACATCGGCCTGGTCCTCGAGCCGGGCACCGTGACCGCGCTCGTGGGCCACTCCGGCTCGGGCAAGTCGACGCTGGCCAAGCTGCTGCCCCGCTTCGCCGACCCGACCGCCGGCCGGATCACGATCGCCGGGGTGGACCTTCGGGAGATGACCAGCGCCCAGCTCTACGAGCAGGTCTCCTTCGTCTTCCAGGACACCGGGCTGCTGCGTACCTCGATCCGGGACAACATCCGGCTCGCCCACCCACAGGCACCCGAGGAGGACGTACGCCGCGCGGCCGAGGCCGCGCAGATCGCCGACCGCATCGAGGAGCTCCCGCGCGGCTACGACTCCGTGGTCGGTAAGGACGGCCAGCTCTCCGGTGGTGAGCGGCAGCGGGTCGCGATCGCCCGAGCGCTGCTGTCCGACACCCCGATCCTGGTACTCGACGAGGCCACCGCGGCAGCCGATCCCGAGTCGGAGGCGCTCGTCCAGCGCGCCCTGTCCCGCCTCGTCGCCGGACGTACGCTGCTGGTGATCGCGCACCGGCTCTCCACGGTCACCGCGGCCGACCAGATCGTGGTCCTCGACGCGGGCCGGGTCGCCGAGCTCGGCACCCACGAGGAGCTCCTCGCCCGGGGCGGGCGCTACGCCCGGCTGTGGGCCGCCGACCAGCGCGCCCACCCGGTCGGCGGCCACGCATGATCGCCATCGTCCGCCTGCTCGCGGCTCTCGTGGATCTCCCCCATCGGCGCCAGCTCGCCCGTGTCGTCGCGATGTTCGTCACCACCGGCGTACTCCAGGGTCTGGCCTTCGCCTGTGTCGTGCCGGTCCTAGACGCCGCGCTGCGCCAGGACTGGGACGCCGCGACCACCTGGCTGGGTGTGCTCGCCGGACTCTTCGTGGCCCATCACGTGGCCCTGACCGTGGGCAACCTGGACGGCTACGACCTGGCCTGCGACCTGCTCGACATCACCCTTGCCCGGCTTGGTGACCACACCGTGCGGCTGCCGCTGGGCTGGTACGACCGGGACCGCACCGGGCAGCTCTCCCGGATGGCCTCCAAGGGCGCGACCGACATCGCCTCGGTGCCGGGACATCTGCTGCGGCCGCTGATCGCCGCCGTTGTCAGCCCGATCACCGTGGTCGTCGCGATGGCGTTCCTGGAGTGGCGCCTGGCGCTCGCGCTCCTCGTCGGCGTCGTCGCGGTGCTGGCCACCACCCGCCTCCTGGCGACGATCGTCGGCCGTGGCGAGGGCGCCTACGACGCCGCGATGGCGGAGGGATCCGCGCGCGTGGTCGAGTTCGCGCTCAACCAGCCTGCGCTGCGGGTGTTCGGACGCACCGTCCACGGCAACGAGCTCGTCGAGACCGCGCTGACGGAGCAGAAGCGGGCCTCACGACGGCTGCTGGTGACCGGGTTCGGCGGCCTGGGGATCCAGCTGCTCTCCATCCAGGCGCTGCTCACCGTGGTGATCGCGCTGACCGTCCACCTCAGTCTCGGCGGCACCCTCGCCCCGGCGACGGCGATCGGACTCCTCGTCCTCACGGTGCGGTTCGTGGAGTCGCTCATCGACTACGGCGAGCTCTCCAGCGCGCTGCGCATCGCCGAGGGCTCGTTGCGACGTGTCCTCGACGTGCTCGCGCTCTCGCCGCTTCCCGAGCCGGCCACGCCCGGCGAGCCCGCCGACAGCGGCATCGAGCTGCGCGGCGTGGGCTTCGGCTACGACGGCTCCACCCGGGTCCTCGACGACGTCTCCCTCACCGCTCCCCCGCGCTCGCTGACCGCCGTGGTGGGGCCCTCGGGGTCCGGGAAGAGCACCTTGCTGCGCCTGGTGGCCAGGTTCCACGACGTCACGGACGGCTCGGTGATGCTCGGTGGCGTCGACGTACGCGATCTCGGCACCGAGGCCCTGATGCGGCGCGTCTCGATCGTCTTCCAGGACGTCTACCTCTTCGAGGGCACCCTGCGCGAGAACGTGATGATGTCGCGCCCCGACGCCACCGACGACGAGCTGCGGGAAGCCGCTCGGCTGGCCCGCGTCGACGACATCGTCTCGCGGCTACCGCATGGCTGGGAGACCCGGATCGGCGAGGCCGGCTCCACGCTCTCCGGCGGCGAGAAGCAGCGGGTCTCGATCGCGCGGGCGCTGCTCAAGGACGCGCCCGTCGTCCTCCTCGACGAGGCCACCGCCGCCCTCGACGCCGAGAACGAGGCCGCGGTCCAGGAGGCGCTCACCGCGCTCTCCGCCGACCGGACCGTCATCGTGATCGCCCACCGGCTCCAGACCGTCGTCGCCGCCGACCAGATCGTCGTCCTCGACGGCGGCCGGATCGTCGAGCGGGGCTCCCACTCCGAGCTCCTGGCTCACGGTGGGCGCTACCTCGACTTCTGGCGCGAGCGTACGCAGGCCGAGGGCTGGCGGCTTCTTGCCGAGGAGTAGACGGAGAGCCGGCCGCCGGGCCGCCCCGAGAGCGACCCGGCGGCCAGCACACGCCCGACTCAGAAGGCGTCGGGGTGCAGGCCCTCCGCGATCGTCCGCACCGCGGTGACGTTGCCGAGCGTGCCCGGGAACGTGTCCGGGGTGCGTAGCGCGACGAAGCGGTCCTCCTTGACTGCGGTGACGTCGGGGAAGGTCTGGCGCAGGTACGTCTCGACCCGCTCGGCCTCGGCCTGTTCGCGGACGGCGAAGACGATGACGTCCGGGTTGCGCGCCGCGATCTCCTCCGGTGAGACGACCGCGGAGAAGAACTGCTCGAAGAGCTTCTCCTCAGGGCTGAACACGTTCTCGCCGCCCGCGCGCTCGATCATGTCGTACTCAACCCCGGCCCCGATCGCGGAAAGCGTCTTGCCCTCGATGTAGAGCTGCGCGACGGTCGGCCGCGGCCGGTCCGCCACCGCCTTCTCGACCGCCTCGAGGTCACTGCGGGTCTCGGCGACCAGCTCGTCGGCGGCGGCCGAGACCCCGAGGATGCTCCCGAGCGCCTCCAGGTCGGTGAACAGGTCAGTGACCTCGCCCGTGGCGCGGCGCTCGGGGCAGCCGCCCGCGGCAACGTACGTCGTCACGCCGGCGTCGGTGAGCTGGTCGATGGTGGCGAAGCCCTGCTCGGCGGTGAACTCGTACTCGGTCGGGGCGACGACGGCGTCGGGCTGCACGTCGAGCAGTTGCTCGCGCGCCGGCGGCGCGTCCGTGCTCAGCTCCGGCACGTCACTCGCCTTCGCGGCGACGTCCTCGGGGAGCTCGTGCATGGCGGTCTGCGCCTGGCCGACGAGCCGGTCGGCCACCCCGAGACGGACGAGCAGCTCGGTCTGGGCCGGGCTGAGCCCGACGATCCGCTCGGGCGCGGACTCGACCGTGACCTGGCGCCCGCAGTTCTCCACGGTCACCGGGTAGCCCTCGGCGGCCTCACCGGCAGCCGCCGCGTCGTCGGTGACACCGGTGCCGCCGCATCCGGTCGCGGCCAGGAGCATGAGCGCCGCGACCGGGACGGCGCGCAGCAGTGGGGTGGTGTTCATGTGTTCCTCTCTCGGGCCCGCGCGGACGTCCCGCGCAGGAGCAGGTGGGGGGTGCCGGCCTCCGGATCGGTGATCCGGCTGGCCTCGACACCGAAGACCTCACGCACCAGGTCCGGCGTGAGGATGTCGGCGGGCTCACCGAGCGCGACGACGCGTCCGCGGTCGAGCACGGCGACGCGGTCGCAGTAGGCCAGCGCGAGGTCGAGCTCGTGCAGGGCGACCACGGTGGTGATCCCGAGCTCCGCGACGGTGTGCATCAGCTCGAACCGGTAGGAGACATCGAGATGGTTGGTGGGCTCGTCGAGCAGCAGGAGCTCGGCCTCCTGCGCGATCGCCCGGGCGAGCAACGTACGCTGCCGCTCCCCGCCTGAGAGCCGGTGCACCGGCCGGTCGACGAGCGCGGAGACGCCCGCCATCGTCATCGCCCGGTCCACGACCAGCCAGTCCGCGGCACTGTCGCGGCCGAGCACGCCGCGGTGCGGGGTACGTCCCAGCAGCACGCTCTCGGCGACGGTGAGCCCGAACTCGTCCGGCGGCTCCTGGGCCATCACCGCGACCCGGCGTGCGATCTCGCGACGGCCCATCGTGGCGACGTCGATGCCGTCGAGGTGGACCCGGCCCGAGGCCGGCCGCAGGGCACCGAAGCAGGCCCGCAGGAGCGTCGACTTGCCGCTGCCGTTCGCGCCCAGCAGGCCGAGCACCTCGCCCGGCTCGACCATGACCGACGCCGCGGTGACGACCTCGCGGCTGCCCCGGTTCAGGGTGAGGTCAAGCGTCTCGAGCCTCATCGCGCCAACCCCTGCTCGTCGGCGGCCCGGCCGCGCATCAGCCACAGGAAGAACGGCACCCCGATCAGCGCGGTGATGATGCCCAGCGGCACCTCGGCGGGCGCCGAGACCGTCCGGGCGATCAGGTCCGCGCCGCACAGGAACAGGGCGCCGCCGAGCACCGCCACCGGGACGATCCGTCGGTGGTCGGACCCGACCAGCACCCGGGCGATGTGCGGGACCACCAGGCCGACGAAGCCGATCCCGCCCGCGACCGAGACCACGGTGCCGGTGAGCAGCGCGGCGCAGAGCAGCAGTACCGACCGCAGTCGGTTGACCCGCACGCCCAGCGCGGTGGCCGTCTCGTCGCCGACCTGCAGGGCGTTGACGGCGCGTCCGGTGGTGATCGAGACCACGAGCGCGACCGCGAGGGCGACCAGCGGCCCGACCAGGTCGGTCATCGTGGCGGCGGAGACGGAGCCCAGCAGGAAGAACATCACGCTGAACACGTTCTGCGCCTCGGTCGTGAGCGTGAGATAGCTCGTGATCGCGCTGAAGAAGGTGCCCAGCGCCACCCCGGTCAGCACCAGCCGCTGCGGGGCGATACTGCCGTTCTTGTACGCCACCGCGAACACCGCCGCGGTCGCGACCGCGGCGCCCAGGAACGCGGCGGTCCCGATCCAGGCGCCGACCGCCGTTGCGCCCAGGACCACGACGGAGACGGCGCCCACGCCCGCGCCCGAGGAGACGCCGATGATCGCCGGCTCCGCCAGCGGGTTGCGTACGACTGCCTGGATGAAGACCCCGGCCAGGCTCAGCGCCGCCCCGGCCAGCGCAGCCAGCAGGGCGCGGGGCAGCCGGAACTGCCACACCACCTGATCCTGGAGCGCCGTGTAGGTGCCGTCGCTCATCCACGGCATCCCGGGCAGCAGGTGCCCGGTGACCAGCCGGGCGGCATCGAGGGCGGTCAGGTCCACGGTGCCCGACGACGCGGACAGCGCGACGACCACGACCAGCGCGGCAGCGAGGCCGACGGTCAGCAGTCGGGCGCGCCATCGTCGCCGGGCGATGACGGCGGGGACCTGGCCGGAGGCTCGCGGTTTCGCTGCCGGTGCCTGGTCCGTGGTCACGGCGATGTCGGTGGGGGTCATCACGCTCCTGTGGGTTGGTGAGCTGAGTCGAGGGCGAAGTCGAGGACGGCGGCGGCGAAGTCGTGCACGGAGTCGAGGTGGTTGCCGCCATGGCCCATCCGCGGGCGGTGGCTGCGTACGACGTCGGCGCCGCGCGCCGTCAACAGCTCGGCGAGGCGGTCGGTGGGTGCGGCGCCGACGCGGGAGTCCTCCGCGAACGTGGTCAGCAGGAAGCGCGGCCAGCGGCGGCCCGGATACCGGTCCGCACGGGCGAACGGCGAGTAGTCGTCCATCGCGGCCCGCACCGCGGCGTCGCCCGGGTCGCCGAACTCCTCGGTCCAGTGCCGCGCGCCGGGGTGCTCGGCGAAGCGGTGCGGGTCGAGCGGTGCGGCCGTGCAGGCGACCCCTGCGACGAGGCCCGGTTCGGCGAGCGCTGCGGAGACGGCGACCAGTCCGCCCAGCGAGGCCCCGGCGAGCACCAGCCGCTCCGGGCGGGTCAGGCCGAGGCGTACCAGCTCGCGGGCGACGGTGACGGCGTCGGCGACCGTACGTGCCTTGCCCGTGCCCTGCCCGGCGCTGTGCCACGGTGTGCCGGCCCCGCCCCCACCACGCAACCGGGCGGACACGTGCAGACCACCGAGCTCGCACCAGGCGGCGACCGAGGGCTCGAACCGAGGCAGGTCGACGACTCCGAAGCCTCCGTAGACCTCGAGCAGGGTCGCGCTGCCCGGCTCTCCGGTCAGGACGAGCTCGATCTCGGCGCCGTCGTCCGCGGTCACGGTGATCAACCGCGACCGTCGGCCGTTGCTCGTCGAGTGCGCTGCCTCCTCGGCCGGCATCACCCGCGGTGCCCCGGCCGGCGACTCGATCCGCACCCAGGCGCGGTCCTGCGCCCAGGACAGGCCCGAGACGGTACGCACCTCCTCCTGCTCCGAGATCGCGACGGTCTCCGCCGACGCGAGGAGCTCGCCATCGACGGCGAGGCGGATCAGCACCGAGTGGCCGTCCCGGACCAGGTGGACCAGGCCGCCGCCGGGAAGGGCCTGGGCGTGCACGGGCACCCCTGGCAGGGTCTCCAGCCGGCATCGTGCCGGTGCCGGTCCGGGCACCCGGAAGCTCACCAGCTCCTCGCCGGTCACCGCCAGCAGCGTGTCGCCGGCGGCGGTGATGCTGCGGGCCCGGGGAAGGTCGAGGACCTCCGCGCCGTCGGTGCCGACCAAACGGGTCCGCTCCCCGCCGGTCCGGACGACGAGCACGCCGTCACCGACGCCGATCGGTGTCGCGCGCTCGCCGGCGGCGGTGTCGAACAGCGTCCGGGCCGGCTTCCCGGGCCGGACCCGCAGGCAGCGACCGGCGGCGTCGACGAGGACCAGACCCTCGTCGGCCCAGGCCATCCGCGCGTGCCTGACGGCTACCCCGTCGACCTCGGTCGCCTCGTCGGACGTCGTGTCCACGATGACGAGGCGACCGTTCTCGGAGCCGTCGTCGCTGATCTCGACGGCTACCAGGCGCCCGTCCGGCGACGGCGCAGCGCCCTGGATCCGAGCATCCGGGTCGAAGGCGAGCCCGCCTTCCTCGTCCACCAGGACCGGCAGCAGGTCACCAGGGCGCCGTGAGAGTCGGAAAGGGCCCGCCGGCAGCCCTGGACGTCCCACCCGCTCGGCACGGCGCAGCGCGTCGTGCACTCTCGCGCGCGTCATCGGCCGACCCCGTCGACCTGTGACTCGGGCGCTCTGATGACGCCCAGGTGGCCTCCCTCGTCGAAGGGCGATCCCAGATCCAGGGTCGACTCGATGCCGGAGCCACGGACGAGATGGAGCTGGCCGTCGCCCCCGCGAGTGACCGCGGCGAGGTCGGCCGAGACCAGCGCGAGGGCGCGCCGCTGCGCCGACCGGTCGCCCACCGGGTCCCAGGGCGCGGCCCCAGGCTGCGGTGCGGCGCTCATCGACGGCAGCTCGACCTCGCTGAGCCGGCCGTCGGCGAGCATCGCCAGCCGGTCGCCGTCGGGGTGCACGATCGTCCAGGCGACCGTGCCCTCGAGCGCGTCCGGCCGGAACACCAGGCCGTCACCGGTCCGGGTCACCTCGGCGGAACCGTCCAGGCTCCAGCGCACCAGGTGGTTGGTCCAGGTGTGCCACTGCGCCACGTCCGCGTCGGCCCCACGGACGGCGGCGACGATCCCCGCGGCCGGGTCGAGACGGAGGAAGTAGGCCCGTCCCGCCACCGGCCACGGCCAGGTCTCGAGGCGCTCGGGCCGTCCCCCGGTGACCCGCATGCGCTCGATGCCCGCCTCGGTGGACAGGTGGACCACGCCGGACCGGTGGTCGACGACATCGCCGTGGCCGAGGTCTCCGGCGAGCTTCAGGCGTTCGCCGCGTACGACCGGGCAGTGCGGGCCGGCCCGGAGCAGGTCGCGCAGAGCGATGACCTCCGCCTCGCCCGGCTCGCGGTGCCGAAGCACGACCATGGGCTCGCCTGTTCCGGCATCCGGAACGACGACGACGCCGGGCTCGCCGGTGCGGACCCGCGCCCGCACGGCGGTGGCGCCGCTGGTGTCGGCGAGGTCCACGACCGTGACCAGGTCGCTCCACGGCTTCCATGAGGCGCCCAGACCGGTCGTGACCACGACGTAGCGTCCGGTCGGGTCGCAGGCGACGTGCTCGGCGGGGATCGCGATCGGCACTCTGCGGGCCTGACCTGCGCCGTCGAGCACCACCAGCGTGCCGAGGGCGTCGTCGGCGAACACCGCCCGCGCACCCCCCGGGGCGCCCGCCGGGAGGGTCAGGACACCCGCGTGCTCGGCCAGCGCGGCGCTCGACCAGGGGCCGGGCAACGCACCGGGATCGAAGCTCCGCCAGCGGCCGGCGCGGTGGTCTGCGAGGACCAGTGTGGGGGTCATGGTCGGACACACTACTGGTATTGGGAATGATTCTCATATACGTTTTGCCGCTGTCCGCACCAGCGGGCCCCGGCGACGCCGGGTCGAAACGATCCGACAGAGGAGATTCCGATGAACAACGACATCGTGAGCGAGATCGAGGACACCGAGCAGCTGGCGCACCTTTCCGCCACGCACTCCAACGCGCTGGTCGAGAACCCCTTCGACTGATCGCTGACGGGTGAGCACTGAGTGCCGTTCGGGCGAGCTGGCCACCGCCTGATCGCGGGGGCGCCGGGCTGACG